>NZ_SHMI01000128.1:0-818 GCF_004284735.1 Shinella sp. JR1-6
GATGGCGTCGCCTTAACCTGTCGCAATTCGCGGCGAGGATTTGTGTCCGTGTTTCAGGCAGCGGTCGACCAAGCGATTTCGTGCCAGGTCGAGATCGCGTGGGCTCGAAGCTGGCGGTGATCGGCGGCGGTCAGATGTTTGCGATGGAGGTGGAAAAGATTTGCGACCTGGCTGTGGGTTGAGACGAAACGCTGGCATTGCCGTGTCGACTTGAAGCGCATCATGCGTCGTTCTCGTCGTCGAAGAGGAAGGTGGGAATTTTCGGCGCGGTTGTTCAGGCCCTTGTGCGAGCGATGCTCGACGCCCGGCATCAATTCAGCTTTGGCGGCGGCGTAAGAGCGCAGCTTGTCAGTCACCATGACGCGCGGGGCCACACCCTGGCCTTTGAGCAGCTTACGCATCAGCCGAAAAGCCGCACCTTTGTTCCTGCGGCCTTGCAATAGAGTATCGAGAACGTAGCCGTTGGCATCGACGGCGCGCCATAGCCAGTACTTCTCCCCATTGATCGCCACAACCATCTCATCGAGGTGCCACTTATCGGCAAAATGACCACAAGATCGCCGCCGGAGTTGATGGGCGAATTTTAGGCCAAATTTCGTCGCCCATTCTGCGACCGTCTGAAACGAGACGTCAATGCCACGCTCGGCAAGCAGGTCCTCGACGTCGCGCAGGCTCAACGGAAATCGATAATAGAGCCACACCGCATGCGCGATGATCTCCGCCGGAAAGCGGTGGCGTTTGTAGTGAGCGGACACCTCTTCAGTCATGCCGGTAGACTATCGCCCAGATCCACACCAGCCGGTTAAGGCGACGCCACC
>NZ_SHMI01000129.1:0-680 GCF_004284735.1 Shinella sp. JR1-6
CACATCCGTTGGCAGGAGCGGTTCGATCCGTTCCCACTGCGCATCGGAAAACCAAAAGAAATCAGACATCTCACCGCCCTTTCGTCGCGGCAATGAATCATGCCCCAGCGCTCAAGGAAAGCTAATTATTGGGTCCGGACCCTAGAACTTTCCGTATGATCGAGGCTGTTGCGAACCGATTTGTGGGCGCACCTCGACAGCTTCGCCGGTGCTGGTCGGACGGTTTTAAAGCGCGTGCAGTTGCAGAGGCACTCGAGCCTGGCTCGAGCGTCTCAGCGATCGCCCGTCGGCTTGATATCCATCCGTCACAACTGTTTGGCTGGCGTCACGCCGCCCTGGGCTCTCGCAAGAATAACGTAGCGCCGAGCGGTCATAAGGCAGTCACGCCATCTGCCGCCGGTGCGATAATCAAAGTTCTGATTGGCGATGTCGTCGTGCGCGCTCCCGCTGATGTGGACGACGCTCATCTGCAGCGTGTCATCCGGGCAGTTCGCTCGGCATGATCCCCGCAGGTGTAAAGGTCTTCCTCGCCAGTCACCCCATCGACTTCCGCAAAGGGCCGGACAGTTTGCTGTCGCTGGTGCGGGATGCCAGCAGCGATCCGTTCTTATGTGCCGGGCGAGATTATGTGGCGGATCCGTCCTTGCGCCAGCCGAGGCCCGTCTAATCTGGAATTCTCC
>NZ_SHMI01000130.1:0-663 GCF_004284735.1 Shinella sp. JR1-6
TATCGAAGACCTGCTTGCCGAGCGCGGCATTGCCGTCTCGGTTCAGACCGTCTCAGAATGGACGACTAAGTTTGGCCTGAAATTCGCCCACCAACTCGAGCGGCGGTCGATCGGCAACTTCGCAGACAAATGGCATCTCGATGAGATGGTCGTATCGATCAAGGGCAAGAAATACTGGCCGTGGCGCGCCGTCGATGCCAACGGCTACGTTCTCGATGCTCTGCTGCAAAGCCGCAGAAAAAAGGGAGCCGCTCTTCGGCTGATGCGCAAATTGTTGAAGAGCCAAGGTGTTGCGCCGCGCGTGATGGTGACAGACAAGCTGCGTTCTTATTCCGCCGCAAAGCGAGAGATCATGCTGGGGATCGAACACCGTTCGCACAAAGGGCTCAACAACCTCGCAGAAAATTCTCACCTTCCCGTTCGACGACGAGAGCGACGCATGATGCGGTTCAAGTCGGCAGGTCAATGCCAACGTTTCGTCTCAACCCACGGCCAAATTGCCAATCTTTTCCAACTTCATCGAAAACACCTGAATGCCGCTGATCATCGCCAACTCCGCGCCCTCCCCAGCGCCACCTGGCGTGAGATCGCGTTGCCGATCCAAGCCTGAAATTCAGGACAAAGAAATGATTGCGTCCTACGTCAGGTTAAGGCGACGCCACC
>NZ_SHMI01000131.1:0-596 GCF_004284735.1 Shinella sp. JR1-6
AAGCCGGGTGTCCCGGATGACTTCACGGAGCCAGAGCCACCAGAGCCGTTGCCCGATCCGGGGTTGCCATTGCTGTTGATTGATGAGACCGGCTGGCCACCTTCTCCATATGGAGTATCGCCACCCTTGCCGCCTAGGACGCCACCGGTCCCGCCGAAGGTGATATTCTGCGTTCCAAAGCCGGCCTGCCCGAACCGGGCGCGTGGGTCTGACGGGGCCGCACTCTGCTCATATTGGAAGATACGGGCAGTGGCATCTGTGCCGGTAAGCGATATGGGGGTTTTGCCCCCAGGCCATGTGAAAGTGTTCGTACCGTCGTCATAGGAGGTATCCCCTCCGTTGACGGGAGATCCCGGCGTTGATGTCCCGCCCGCACCAACAGTCAAGCTGGCGGATGCTATCGCGTTCCTCGCTATGGGGTCCGTTGTGTACCACCATCCTGAATGGCCGCCAGATGCGTAGTTGGTAGTCGTGAAACTACCGGTGTTGGACGACGCACCCGCCGCGCCCGCGCCGCATCCCTCGATACTGAAGTGTGTGGATTTAGTATCGAAGGTGTGGGTGTGGTTTCCGGCCGTGTCGTAAATTGTGACCTT
>NZ_SHMI01000013.1:5000-186886 GCF_004284735.1 Shinella sp. JR1-6
CCGGAAAACGCATCCGGGAGCTGGCGCTGCCGCCACGGCTGGCGGCCATGATCCTGCATGCCGCCGAAGACGGCCAGCAAGGGGCCGCGGCGCGCCTCGCCGTGCTCCTGACCGAACAGGGCCTCGGCGGACCGGCCGTCGATATCGAGGAGCGCCTGCGCCGCTTCTCCGGCGAACGCGGCGAGCGGGCCGAGGCGGCGCGGAAACTCGCCCAGCGTATGGCCGAGGGTTTCGGCGCGACGAAGGGTGGCACGGTCCCGGCCCCCGGTGCCCTGCTGCTGCATGCCTTTCCCGATCGCGTCGCCCTGCAGCGGGGTGGCCGGGGGCGGTTCGTCATGGCGAACGGGCGCGGGGCGGAGCTGCCGGAGACCGAGCGGCTCGCCGGCGCCGACATGATCGTCGTCGCCGACCTCACCGGGCAGGCCGGGCGGCAACGCATTCTCGCCGCGGCGGAAATCGACCGCGCGGATGTCGAGGCGGAACTCGCCGAAACCATCGTACGGGAGGACCAGTGCGTCTTCGACCGCGCTAGCCGCCAGGTGCGCGCGCGCCGGGTCGTGCGTCTCGGCGCAATGATTCTCGAGGAGGCACCACTCCCGCGGCCAAGCGGACCAAAGGCAGCGCTGGCGCTGGCCGACGGGATACGCCAGCTCGGCCTTGCCGTGCTGCCCTTTTCCCGCGAGACGGCGCAATTGCGCGACCGCATCGGCTTCCTCCACCGCTCGATCGGCGCACCCTGGCCGGATACCGGCGACGAGGCGCTGCTTGCGACACTCGACAGCTGGTTCGTGCCGTTCCAGGAAAACAGCCGCAGCCTCGAAGAGGTGAAGCCCGCAAGCCTCCAGGAAGGGCTGATGGCGCTGGTGCCCTATGAGGTGCAGCGCGACCTCGCCCGGCTGGCACCCACTCATTTCGAGGCGCCGACCGGCCAGCGCCACCCGATCCGCTACGATGGCGACGAGCCGGTGCTGGCGATCCGCGTGCAGGAGCTCTTCGGCCTGAAGCAGCATCCGGCCGTGGCGGGCGGGCGGCTGCCACTGCTGCTCGAACTCCACTCCCCCGCACACCGGCTGATCCAGACGACGCGCGACCTGCCCGGTTTCTGGGCCGGCTCCTGGCGCGACGTCAGGGCGGATATGCGCGGGCGCTATCCGAAACACCCCTGGCCGGAGGACCCGGCAGACGCCCTGCCGACGACGCGCGCCAAGCCGCGCGGAACGTGATCGCGCAACTTCCGGCGATTGCCGGAGGTTTTGCGTCGGAAATTGCAGAAAGACAAATCGTTCCGGGCATCTCGCAGTTTAGAGCCATTCCGGCAAAGTGCGCAGCGGCTTTGCATCTGCAATTGCTTCAGAACAAGCGGATGAAGCGCTTTCGCGATTCGAAGAAATGCGGAAATGCTCTAGAAGGGCGAATGCGGGTTCGCGAACGGAAGGAAGACGGGATGACGGGTTACCAGGACATCGACTTCGAGGGCTCCGGCCGGCGTCTGCGTCTCGAAACGATCATCCGGCTGCGCTGGCTGGCGGTCGCCGGTCAGTCGATCACGGTCATCGTCGTCGGGCTGTGGCTCGATTTTCCGCTGCCGCTGCTGCCGGCGGCGGTGCTGATCGCGCTGCTCGCCGCGGTCAACTTCTTCCTCGCCGTGCGCTTCGCCCCGACGCACCGGCTGACGCCCGCCTCCGCCTTCCTGCTGCTCGCCTTCGACCTCTGCCAGCTCACGGCGCTGCTTTTCATTACCGGCGGGCTTGCCAATCCCTTCGCACCGCTCGTCTGCGTGCCCGTCATCATCTCGTCCTCGCTGCAGCCGATCCGCTTCAGCCTGCCGCTCGGCCTGCTCTCGGTATTCGGCATCACGGCGCTTGCCTTCACGCCCTTTCCACTGCCCTGGTTTCCCGGCACGCTGCTGGTCGTGCCGCCGATCCTGACGGCCGGGCTCTGGTTCGCGATCGTGTCGACCACCGCCTTTGCCGCCTTCTACTCCTACCGCGTGTCGCAGGAGGCAGCGGAGCTTTCCGATGCGCTCGCGGCGACCGAACTCATCCTCCAGCGCGAAAAGCACCTTTCGCAACTCGACGGCCTGGCGGCGGCGGCAGCGCACGAGCTCGGCACGCCACTTGCCACGATCAGCGTCGTGGCCCGCGAAATGGAGCGTGAACTCGGCATGGACGACCGCTTCAAGGAAGACGTGCAGCTCCTGCGCAGCCAAAGCGAACGTTGCCGCGACATCCTGCGCCGTCTCACCACGCTTTCGGCAGCGGACGAGGCGCATATGCGCGTGCTGCCGCTCTCCTCGCTGCTGGAGGAGGTGCTGGCGCCGCACCGCGAATTCGGCATCCGCCTCAACCTCGTCGAAAACGGCGAGCGCGAGAACGAGCCGGTCGGCAGCCGCAATCCCGGCATTCTCTACGGTCTCGGCAATCTTATGGAAAACGCCGTCGACCATGCGCGCGAGGAGGTGACCATCACCGTCAGCCACACGGCGGAACGGGTGACGATCGTCATCGAGGACGACGGCGACGGCTATGCGGCGGACATCCTCCAGCGCATCGGCGATCCCTATGTCACCAAGCGCCAGCGCGACGAGCGGGCCGGCGGACTGGGGCTCGGGTTGTTCATCGCCAAGACGCTGCTGGAACGCTCCGGCGCGAAACTGACCTTTGCCAACCGCACCGGCGACCGGCCGGGCGCCCGCGTGTCGGTCGATTGGCCGCGGGGCCGCATGGAGGCGAAGGCCGCAAAATGACTTTACCCACCCCGACTTACGGGTGATAAGCTGATCCTCATCAAGAATGGACGAAATTCGGCCACGAAAGACGAAAAATGGCAGAAAACACCGAACCTCATGCGGCAACCGACGATATCGGGCCCGATCCTTCCCTTCTCCTCGTCGATGACGACGCGCCGTTCCTGCGCCGCCTTGCGCGCGCCATGGAGACGCGGGGCTTTGCCGTCGATACGGCCGAGTCGGTTGCCGAGGGCATCGCCAAGGCCAAGACAAACCCGCCGAAATTCGCCGTGGTCGATCTCAGGCTCGGCGACGGCAGCGGCCTCGACGTCATCGCCGCCATCCGCCAGCGCCGCGACGACACGCGCATCATCATGCTGACCGGCTACGGCAACATCGCGACGGCCGTGAACGCCGTGAAGCTCGGCGCGGTCGATTATCTCGCCAAGCCGGCGGATGCCGACGACATCTTCGCCGCACTGACGCAGCGCCCGGGCGAGAAGGTGGAACTGCCGGAAAACCCGATGTCGGCAGACCGCGTGCGCTGGGAGCATATCCAGCGCGTCTATGAGATGTGCGACCGCAACGTCTCCGAGACCGCCCGCCGCCTCAACATGCACCGCCGCACGCTGCAGCGCATCCTCGCCAAGCGCGCGCCGAAATAGGCTCGGACTTCGGGGGCCCTCATCCGGCCCTTTGGGCCACCTTCTCCCCGTCGGGGAGAAGGAAGAGAAGGATGCGACCTCCCGTTTTTCCCTTCTCCCCTCGGGGAGAAGGTGGCGGCAGCCGGATGAGGGGCTCACCCCTCAAAAGCGCCTCAAAGCGATATCACACCGCCGCGTCGCGCTCTCCTGCAACGATGGCCGACATATCAGCCCCCTCGCCCCTTGTATCCGCCGCGAACTCCGCCAGCATCAGCCGGGCCGCGGCGACGCGGGCAAAGGCGAAGGTGACGGATTTTCGCGTCGGCGCCGGCAGCTTGTGCTCCGGCGCCTCGCGGATGATGTGGGCGCCGTAGCCATCCGAGAGGATGAGGCCGCAATCCTCCGGGAAGATATCGAGCGGCACTTCCTTGTGGGTGGCGAAGAACAGCCGGTCCGAGTGACGCCGGTAATCCGGCCATTTGCGGTCCACCCTGAAATCCTCGATCGACGTCTTGATCTCGACAATCCAGATCTCGCCCCTGTCGGAGAGGCTGATGAGGTCCGCGCGCCGGCCGCTGGCCAGCGTCAACTCGGGCAGCACCGCATGGCGCATCTCCGTCAGCATGCGCTGCACGCCGCGGCGCACCATCATGGCCCGGTCGGACTGGCGTCCGTCGACCAGCGGATTGTCATTGTGAATGGAAACGATCGTCATGGGGCACCCTCGGCGAATCGCATTCTATCCGCAAATGCGCCCGGCGAAAAAGTTAAGGGCGCCACGTGATTCGGAGCGCGCGAAAGACTCTCTTAACCGCGCCACACGGATCCTGTGCGGCTTCGGGCCAGCGCTGCGGAAGACCATTGAACAGGCCGGAAAGGCGTGCTTGTCCTGATCCGGACGCGGAGAAAGCGGCAGGCGGGCAGGTCTTGTTGTTGCAAAAAAACAATCACCGGCCTTTTTGCTCAAGTGCAGGCCCGCGCCGGAGCACACAGACTTGCATTGACTGGTTTAATCGAAAATAAACCATAATCGATGAAAGTTCCGCGGCTCGGAACTTCTTAATTTCCTATCAAGAGACTCACATGCGCTTCCGCAATGCCCTCCTTCTGTGCGGCCTCGCAGCAGCCGTCACGCTCGCCGGTTGCTCCTCCTCCTCGACCTCGCTTCCGGGCGAAAAGGTGGCGACCAATGCTATCTTCACATCGGAATATGGCCCTGTTGAGGACAACGGCTATTCCCTGCCGGGTATCCCGATCAACAAGGTGAACACCAAGTTCCACCGCCAGATCGTCGACTACGCGACCAAGGAAAAGCCCGGTACGATCGTCGTCAACACGCCGAACCGCTTCCTTTATTATGTGCTGCCCGGCGGCAAGGCCGTGCGTTACGGCATCGGCGTCGGCAAGGCGGGCTTTGCCTGGCAGGGCGAGGCCTACATCGCCTGGAAGCAGGAATGGCCGACCTGGCATCCGCCGGAAGAAATGGCCGTCCGTCGTCCCGATGTCGCCCGCTACGTCAAGGAAGGCATGGGCCCGGGCCTGAAAAACCCGCTCGGCGCACGCGCGCTCTATCTCTTCAACGAGCAGGGCAAGGACACGCTGTTCCGCCTGCACGGCACGCCGGAATGGGCCTCCATCGGCACGGCCGCCTCGTCGGGCTGCATCCGCCTGATGAACCAGGACATCATCGACCTTTACAAGCGCGTCCGCCCCGGCAAGGGCGCCCGCGTCGTCGTCCAGCAGTAAGCGGAAAAAATCCGCTTAAGAAAGAAGCCGCCGGATCGCTCCGGCGGCTTCTTTTGTTTTGGGCGCTTCCGGCAGGGACAAAACCCTGCCGGCGCGAAAAGCGGGATCAGGCCGCAGCGGCCTTCAGCTCCAGGCGGCGGCGGTGCAGGACCGGCTCGGTATAGCCGTTCGGCTGCTCGCGGCCCTTCAGGACAAGATCGAGCGCCGCCTGATAGGCGATGGAACCGTCGAAGTTACCGGCCATCGGACGATAGAGCGGATCACCGGCATTCTGCCCGTCGACGACGGCGGCCATGCGCTGCATGGTCTCCTCGATCTGCGCTTCCGTGACGACGCCGTGGTGTAGCCAGTTGGCCATGTGCTGGGCGGAGATGCGCAGCGTGGCGCGGTCTTCCATCAGGCCGACATTGTTGATGTCGGGCACCTTGGAGCAGCCGACGCCCTGGTCGACCCAGCGCACGACATAGCCGAGAATACCCTGCGCATTGTTGTCGAGCTCGCGCTGGATTTCCTCCGGCGTCCAGTTCGGCCGGACGGCGACCGGCACCGAGAGGATATCGGAGAGCTTTGCCCGCGGGCGGGAGCGCAGCGTCGCCTGAACCTCAGCGACATTGACCTTGTGGTAGTGCGTCGCATGCAGCGTCGCGGCCGTCGGCGAGGGAACCCAGGCGGTGTTGGCGCCGGCCTTCGGATGGGCGATCTTCTGTTCCAGCATGGCGGCCATCAGGTCGGGCATGGCCCACATGCCCTTGCCGATCTGCGCATGGCCGGACAGGCCGCATTCGAGGCCGATATCGACGTTCCAGTTCTCGTAGGCGCCGATCCAGGCGGCCTGCTTCATGTCGCCCTTGCGGATCATCGGGCCCGCTTCCATCGAGGTGTGGATCTCGTCGCCCGTGCGGTCGAGGAAGCCGGTGTTGATGAAGACGACGCGCTCCTTGGCGGCGCGGATCGCTTCCTTGAGGTTGACCGTCGTGCGGCGCTCCTCGTCCATGATGCCCATCTTCATGGTGTTCGGCGCCATGCCGACGGCAGCCTCGACGCGGCCGAACAGCTTGCTGGCAAAGGCAACCTCTTCCGGCCCGTGCATCTTCGGCTTGACGACATACATCGAGCCTTCGCGCGAATTCTTGCGGCGGCCGTTCGGGCCGACATCGTGCAGCGCGATCAGCGCCGTCACCATGGCATCCATGATGCCCTCGGGAACCTCGTTGCCCTCGCGATCGCGGATCGCCGGGTTGGTCATGAGGTGCCCGACATTGCGCACCAGCATCAGCGAGCGGCACTTGACCTCGAAGGGCGAGCCGTCCGGCGCGGTGTAGGTGAAGTCGCTGTAGAGCTTGCGCTCGACCGTCTCGCCACCCTTGGTGAACGTCTCCTTCAGGTCGCCCTTCATCAGGCCGAGCCAGTTGCGATAGACGAGGATCTTGTCCTCGGCATCGACAGCCGCGACCGAATCCTCACAGTCCATGATCGTCGTCAGTGCCGCTTCGACATTGACGCCGGCAATGCCGGCCGGATCGGTCTTGCCGATTTCGAAGTCGCGATTTATCAGGATCTCGATGCCAAGGCCATTGTTCTTCAAAAGCAGATGGCGCCAGCCGCCGTCGCCTTCCGCATGGCCGGCATACTGTTCCGGCCGCTTCAGCGAAACGGCGCGGTCGCCTGCGGAAAGGCGCAGGTCCGCACCGGCCTCGATACCGGTGAGGTCGGCCCAGCGGGCGCCCTCGAGCGGAGCCGCCTCGTCGAGGAAGGCCTTGGCCCAGGCGATGACCTTCTCGCCACGCTTGGGATTGTAACCCTTGCCCTTTTCCGCACCGTCCGTTTCCGGGATCACATCCGTGCCGTAGAGCGCATCGTAGAGCGAGCCCCAGCGCGCATTGGCAGCGTTCAGGGCGTAGCGTGCATTCATGACGGGAACGACAAGCTGCGGGCCGGCGAGGCTGGCGATCTCGGGATCGACATTGTCCGTCGTCACCTTGAATTCACCGCCTTCCGGCAGCAGGTAGCCGATCTCGCGCAGGAAGGCCTCATAAGCCGCCATGTCCACCGGCGCGCCGTTGGCGCGGTACCAGGCGTCGATCTTCTCCTGCAGCACGTCGCGCTTGGCCAGCAGCGCGCGGTTTTCCGGCGCAAGGTCGTGCACGATGGCGGAAAACTCATCGAAGAAACGCGCTGCGTCCACGCCCGTGCCGGGAAGCGCCTCCGTGACGATGAAATCATGTAGGTCGCGGTCGATCGAAAGACCGGCTTTCTCGATATAGGTCATGTAAAAAACTCCGAATGACGGGACGAGGGGGGAGTATCCCGAATGCTGCCACTTTCCGGAGACGGGCATGCATAGTCAATTCGGCAATGACATAAAGAATTTATTCCCGTTCGGATAAAATCATACGATAGGCGCGCGCCGACCGCCGCGAAAGGCAGCCGGCGGGGCCAAAGAACGGGAGACCGTCAGCTCTCGTGCGCAATGCGCGGCCGGCCGCTGGCGATCGCGGTGAAGCGTGCCTCCATGAGCTTGCGGCGGCCTTCCACCTCCGGCGCGTCGATCTCCTCGGTGAACGTCACCGCCGGCTCGTCCGCACCGTTGATCCGGGCCGCGGTGAGCGCCGCCGTCATCGCCCGCTCCTTCGCCAGCGCGAAGGCCTCGCTTTCGTCGATGAAGCGCGCGCTTTCGCCCGTGCCGCCGACGATGAAGATGCCCTCTTCCGGCATGGTCACGAAGACCGTGACCATGGTGCGCACCTGACCCACCACCGCGCCGACCGCATTGGCAACGCCGGCGTCGGCGGGAATGGCCGATTCGGCGCCCAGCATGTCGGCGATGGCGGGATAATAGACCGGCGCCGAGGCACCGAGGCCGACGAGTGGCCGGTCGAGCGCGACGCGGAACCGCACGATGCCCGGCACGCGGTGCAGCGCGCGGTCGATCGTCAGCGAATGGACCGGATCGATCGCCCCTGCCCCGTCATCGGCAAGACAGGCCGACAGGATGACATCGGCCGACTGCCGGGTAAGGCGATCGACGAGGACGCGCGCCAGGGCTTCCGGACTGTCGGCGATCGGCCGGCCGGAACCGTCCCGCGTGCGGGCGGCGATCTCCAGTCCGAGACGGGCGGCCGTGGCATCCCACTGCCCCTGGCCGCCGAGCACATGCATGGCGTCGGAGGGTGTGATGCCGCAGATATGCACGAGGCCGCGCGCAACCAGCCGGTCGAGCGTCACCTTCTGCAACATGGTGGCGAGCAGCCCTTCCAGCGGAAGCGGCACCATGCCGATCTTCTCGTAAAGTGCCTGTTCCTGCGGCTGGAGGCCACTCGCCAGCCGTTCCGGCACGCCGGTGCGCACAGCGAAGCGTCCATCGTGCCGCCCGGCATGGGGCGCGCGCATCTGGCGCTCCAGCACCGGGACGATTGCATCCGGATGCAGCGCCGAGGCAAGGCTCAGCGGCATGAAGCGGCGCGGCCCAAGCTCGATCTTCGCCTTCAGGCCGCGATCGTTGATGCGGACTTCCGAATCGCCGCCGAGGCCGAAGGTGCGCATGGCGACCGCCTCGACCATGGTGCGATAGCCGCCGACGACGGCGCCTTCCGCATCGAGCTTCGGCCGCCCGCCGTCGAGCACCGCCACATCCGTCGTCGTGCCGCCGATATCGGAGACGATGGCATTGTCGAGCCCGGTCAGGTGCCGCGCGCCGACGAGGCTGGCTGCCGGGCCGGACAGGATCGTCTCGATCGGCCGCAGCCGCGCCTCGGCCGCCGCGATCAGCGCCCCGTCACCGCGCACCACCATCATCGGCACATGGATGCCGCGACGGTCGAGATAGTCCTCGCAGGCGCCGATCAGCCTGTCGATCATCGAGACGAGGCGGGCATTGAGCAGCGTCGTCAGCGCCCGGCGCGGCCCGCCGAGCTTGGAGGAAAGTTCGTGGCTGCAGGTAACGGGCAGGTGCGAGACCTCGCGGATGCGCGCACGAACCCGTTCCTCGTGCGCCGGATTGCGCACGGCGAAATAGCCGGCGACGGCAAAGGAGGAGACGGTCTCGGCAAGGACCGGCAGGGCGTCGTCGAGTGCGCTCATGTCGAGCGCCGTCTCGTCGCCATGCACATTGTGCCCGCCGGGCAGGAACAGCACCGGGTCGTTGCCGAGCGCATCGGCAAGGCCGTCGCGCTTCAGGTCCTCGGGACCGAAGCCGATCATGACAAGGCCGGCGCGGCCGCCCTGCCCTTCCACCAGGGCGTTGGTCGCCAGCGTGGTGGAGAGCGAGACGAGGCCGATGGCCGAGACGGGAGCCTTTGCCGCTTCCAGCACCGCTTCGACGGCACCGGAAATACCGACCGAGAGATCGTGGCGGGTGGTGAGTGCCTTGGCGCGGGCGACGACGCCGGCGGTTTCACTGTAGAGCACGGCGTCCGTGTAGGTGCCGCCGGTATCGATGCCGAGTAACAAATGGTCTGCCACGAGAATTCTTCCGTACCGCCTGCCGTCTCTTTTCAAAGCAGGCCGTGAATGGTGTTATTGCCTGAGGTGTTATGACATGTCCGGGCCGAATGCCACCATTCCCCCGGCGACATAAGGTGAAAGAACGAGGAGCGTACCCTGTGATCGACCCCACCCCGCGAAAGCCGCTTCTGGCTGCCCTTCTTCTCGGCGCCGCGCTTCTGGCCGGCAGCCAGCCCGTCGCCGCCCAGGAGGAGAACGACGAGCAACAGTACCAGGCGCAGATCCCCGACGTCTCTGTCTACAAGGCGATGCTGGATGCCAACAAGCAGACGGGCTGGGTGCAGTTCCGCAATTTCGCCGACCAGCAGCTGATCTATTTCACCACGCTGCAGACAATGCATTGCCGCCTGTCGGAGATCCGCTATTCGATCAACAACGACACGCTCGACCAGCGCTTTCCGCTGGCCAAATGTGACCCTGAACTGCCCTTCAACCTGCCGTCGGACGAAACGCAGAACTGGATCTATATCGATCTGAAACCGGGCGAGGCGGAAACCATCGCCGTGCAGGCGGTCTGGGACGACGGCAGCGGCAGCGAGATCGTCGTCTACCAGCCCTGCAAGAACCCGGAAGCGACCTGCGCAGCGATCAAGACCATCAAGAAATCGAAGAAGCGTCTCGACGAGCCGTCACCCGCAACGCCAGTCCGTTAGCCGGCTGCGTCGTCAGGCGCTGCACGGGCCAGGGCCGCGTGTTTTCCGTCATGTCGAAACGGAAACGGCGCATCAGAACGCCGAGCGCGATGATCGCCTCCTGCATGGCGAAGGTCGCGCCGATGCAGATGCGCGGCCCGGCGCCGAAAGGCAGGTACTGGAAACGGTGGATCGCTTCGCGGTTTTCCGGGAGGAACCGTTCCGGCATATAGGCGCGCGGCTTCTGCCAGAGCAGTGCGTGGCGGTGCAGCGTCCAGGGCATGACGAGGATGGTGACGTCCTTGGGGATCTCCACCCTTTCGCCCTTAGGGCTCACCCAGACATCGTCGGCGATCGCCTCGCGGTTGATCGAGGGCGCCGGCGGATAGAGCCGCATCGCCTCCTCGAAGGCGGCGCGCGTCCAGGGCATGCGGTCGAGCCAATCGACGGGGTCAGCGCCGCTCGACAGCACCCGGTCGATCTCCTCTTCCATCGCGTCCCGCACATGCGGCGAATTGGCGACACAGTAGAGCGTCCAGGCGAGCGCCCGCGCCGTCGTCTCGTGGCCGGCGCCGATGAAGGTGAGGATATTGTCCTCCACCTCCTCCATGGTCAGCCCCTCCGGCCCCGCCGCGCGCAAAAGCAGGGTTAGGAAGTCGTTCGGCGCGGCTTCATCGTCCTTCATGCGCCCAAGACGCAGATCCATCGTGTCGCGCACGATCCCGCGGAACTTCTTCAGCACCTTCAGCCCGCCGATCCGCGTCACGCGCGGCACCCAGGACGGCGCGCGCAGGAGATCCATGGGATCGACGCGGCCCATCGAATGCAGGAGGTCCTCGACATCGTCGGCAAAACTTTCCGACTGGGTGACGATCTCCCCGGAAAACAGCGTCTCGGAGAGGATGGCGAAGGCGAGCTCCGTCATGTCGTTGCCGATGTCGAAGACCGTGCCGTCCGATCCTTCGTATTTCTGCGCATAGAGCTCGGACTGCGCCAGCATCTGGCTGGCAAAGCCCTTGGCATGGCGCGGCGTGAAGATCGGCGCGACGGCCTTGCGCGAGCGGCGCCACACCCCGCCCTCGGCCGTCAGCAGCCCGTCGCGCAGGATCGGGCGCAGCACGAGCTGGCGCACCACGGCCATCTTGTAGTTCTGGGCATTGTCGACGAGCAGGTACTTGATCAGGCCGGGATCGTTGACGATCAGCGTCTTCTCGCCGAAGAAGCTCGTCATGATCCAGGGCAGCGTATAGGAGGGCTCGCCCCAGAGCTCCAGCGGATTGCGGAACACGGTGCGGATGATCTCGAGCTTCGAGGGCGGCACGGTGCGCGGAATCGGCGCCGGCGGTTCGAACGGCTCGGGGCGCATGTCCATCATCGGGCTCCTTTCAATCGGCTCTTCGTGGAAGGTGAGCCGAGAGGTAGGCCGAAGTTAGAGCAATTCCATCAAAAGTGCTTGAGCGTTCTGCGTCCGGACTTCTGGAAAACTAGAGCAGGCCCTGGAGTTCCGCCAGCTTGTCGTTGATCAGCCAGCCGTAATAGTTCTCCTCCGGCCAGGTCACTTCGCCGGAGGCGCGGCGTGCGGCAAAGGCGGCGGCGCGCGCATCGGGATTGCCGATATTGTAGAGCGTCGCCGTCAGCCCCGGATTCTTCGAAATATCGACACCGGCGATCGTCTTGTAGGCGTCGATCGAGCGGCGGATCGAGGCGGCCATGTAGGCAAGCGAGATATCGGGATCCATGATCGCCTGGTAGACGCCGGCCGCATCGTTCTCGTCGAGCCGGTCATAGCCGGAAATGCGTGCGACGTCGTCCGTCAGCGTCAGCGCCGTCAGCGGATTGATCTGGCCGAGCCCGAAGGTCTGGCCGGCGTAGAAGGGCTGGAAGAACACCGCGCTGAAGCGGTTGTTCGGGAAGGACGTGCCGCCGACCGTGCGGCCCTTGAACGTGCGGTTCCACACCGTCTCGCGGCAGGTCCAGAGCGCATAGGAGCCCTTCTTGTCGGCGCATTTGGCAAATTCCGGCCGGTCGACGAAGTCGGCAACGTTTTCGCCGTCATAGGCGAAGCGGAACGAGCCGGTATAGGACGCCGCCTTCACATAATAGCTCTGCAGCCGGTCATAGGCGTCGACATTGTAGGTATGCTCGCCGACGATCGCGCCGACCATATGGATCGGCGCAATGCCGTATTTGCCGGCAATGGACTTGATCTTGCCGGTCAGCTGCCCGTCATTGGCGATGAGATCGCGCACCTTCTCGTATTTCGCATCGAAGGAGGTCTTGCCCGCCTTGGTGCGGCGCGTCGAGGCGCCCGGGATCTGCGGCTGCTCGGCATTGCGGTTGCCGGATGGCACCACATCGATCGCCAGGGCCGTTGTCTGGCTCTGGACAAGGAGGGCGGCTGCAAGGGCAAGCACGGAAATGAGCTGTCGCACGGGTCCGGTTCCGTCTTCTCGTAATGTCGGCATGGCAAGACCGATGCAACGCAAACATGTCGGAATGATGCCAAAATGCGTGCCATGCCTAGGCCGCACGGCGCCTCCTGTCGAGAGGCCTTGCCTGCAAAAATCCGGCACCGGCGGCCGCAAGGGCGGCCACCGGTGCGCAAACGTCACAGAATGTAGCGCGACAGGTCGGTATTGGCGGCAAGCGCGCCGACATGCTTGTGCACGTAGGCGGCGTCGATGAGGAGCTTGTTGCCGCCCTTGTCCGGCGCCTCGAAGGAGATCTCGTCGAGTACCCGCTCCATCACCGTCTGGAGACGCCGCGCGCCGATATTCTCGACGCTCGCATTGAGCTGCACCGCGACATCGGCCAGCGCGTCGATACCGTCCTCGGTAAAATCGAGCTCGACGCTTTCCGTCGCCATCAGCGCCTTGTACTGGCGGATGAGGCTCGCCTCCGTCTCCGTGAGGATGCGGCGGAAGTCCTCCTTCGTCAGCGCGCGCAGTTCGACGCGGATCGGCAGGCGGCCCTGCAGCTCGGGCAGGAGGTCTGACGGCTTGGAGACGTGGAAAGCACCGGAGGCGATGAAGAGGATGTGATCCGTCTTGACCGGCCCGTACTTCGTCGCAACCGTCGTGCCCTCGACGAGCGGCAGCAGGTCGCGCTGCACGCCCTCGCGGGAGACGCCCGCACCCATGCCGCCATCGCGCGCCGCGATCTTGTCGATCTCGTCGATGAAGACGATGCCGTCGTTTTCGGCCGAGCGGATCGCCTCGCGCTGGATCTGCTCGTTGTCGAGCAGCTTGTCGGATTCGTCGTCGATCAGGATCTTGTAGCTGTCCTTGACCGTCGTCTTGACCTTCTTGGTGCGCCCGCCCATCGCCTTGCCGAACATTTCGGAAAGGTTCAGCACGCCGATATTGGCGCCGGGCATGCCGGGGATCTCGAAGCCGCCGGGCATGCCGCCGCCCGTATCGGCAACGTCGATCTCGATTTCCTTGTCGTCGAGTTCGTTGCCGCGCAGCTTTTTACGGAACGAATCGCGCGTTGCAGGCGAGGCCGTCGCGCCGACCAGCGCATCGAGCACCCGTTCCTCGGCATTCATATGGGCCTTGGCCGTCACCTCGGTACGCTTCTTCTCGCGCACCAGGCCGATGCCGACCTCGACGAGGTCGCGCACGATCTGCTCGACATCGCGGCCGACATATCCGACCTCGGTGAACTTGGTCGCCTCGACCTTGACGAAGGGCGCACCGGCAAGCTTGGCAAGGCGCCGCGAAATCTCGGTCTTGCCGACGCCCGTCGGCCCGATCATCAGGATGTTCTTCGGCATCACCTCGTCGCGCAGGTCCGGCTCCAGCTGGTGGCGGCGCCAGCGGTTGCGGAGCGCGATGGCGACAGCGCGCTTGGCGTCATGCTGGCCGATAATGTAGCGGTCGAGTTCGGAAACGATCTCGCGGGGGGAAAAGTTAGACATCAGCTTTCCGTTTCTAGCAACGGTCCCGGGCCATCATCAGCGCCGGTCCGTCCTCAGTCATGCGTTGATCGAAAGCATGGAATCCGGCCTTTTCATAGGCCCGGATGGCATGCGCATTGTCGGGATGCGGATCGAGCACGACCCGTTCCATCCCCTCGGCGAAAACCCTTTGCACAAAGGCTTCGATCATCGCCGGCCCGTGGCCGATACCGACCATGTCGGCAGGGCCGATGAACTGGTCGATGCCGACGGTGCGTTCGGGCCGGTCGCCGAAGGACAGATCGTCCGCCGCGATCCGGTAACATTGCAGATAGGCAAATTCCTTTCCATCATGGAGCACGATGAAGGACTCCATCGACGGCTCGTCGAAATCCGCCTTGATGCCGGCGACTTCGTCCGCCGGTTCGCCCCACCAGCGCCGGACATGCGGCACGTTCAGCCACCGTTCCAGCATCGGCAGGTCGGCGTCCGTAACCGGCCGGAAGGCGTAGGCCCTATCGGTCGGCATCCAGCGTCTCGACCACGAAATTGTGGTTGGTGTAGACGCAGATGTCGCCGGCGATCTGCATGGCGCGCCGCGCGATCTCTTCCGCCGACTTGTCCGTATCCATCAGCGCGCGGGCCGCGGCATAGGCATAGTTGCCGCCCGAGCCGATCGCCATGGTGCCGTGTTCCGGCTCCAGCACGTCGCCATTGCCGGTCAGCGCCAGCGTGACGGACTTGTCGGCGACCAGCATCATCGCCTCGAGCCGGCGCAGATAGCGGTCGGTGCGCCAGTCCTTGGCAAGCTCGACGGCCGCGCGCATCAACTGGTCGGGATATTGCTCGAGCTTGGCTTCGAGCCGTTCGAGCAGCGTGAAGGCGTCCGCCGTGGCGCCGGCAAAACCGGCAATGACATCGCCCTTGGCAAGGCGGCGCACCTTGCGCGCATTGCTTTTCATCACGGTCTGGCCAAGGCTCACCTGGCCATCGCCCGCCATCACCACCTTGCCGTCCTTGCGGACGGTGATGATCGTCGTGGCATGCATGGAAGCGTAGGGATTGTGTTCACTCATGAATAGACCTCTGGGGCCCGGAGACCGGGCGGGTACCGCCAGCGAGACGGCTTCGTTACGTCCTATGTAAGCGGCGTTTCGGCAATTGCAAACGCCGGCGGCCTCCTTGGCACCCCTCCGCCGCCAGGCCGCTGCGCGACCCCTTACGGCACCGCCGCGGGTCTGCGTCTCACTGCAAAATAAACCTTGCTTTCCCCGTGCGATGAGCAGGTTATGGTCTCCCGTCAACAAAAGGGGTTACGGCAATGGCCAAAGGACAGGTTCGCAGCAACAAGGAAACGCGCAAACCCAAGAAGGACAAGGTGGCAGCCAAAGCCGCACCCACTCTGGGCTCGCAGGTGAAGAACAGCGAGAGCGCAACGAAGAAGAAGTGAGGTGGCGGCGGGCGATGCCGGCATGCTTGCATCGCTCTCCCCAACCCGCACGCCCCTCCTACCCCCCTCCTCCGTCATCCTCGGGCTTGACCCGAAGATCCACTCCTCACGGCACACCGGAGGATGTGACATGGATCCTCGGGTCAAGCCCGAGGATGACGGAGGGTGTGGCAACGGCTTCCCAATGTGGCGACCTGCCTGATCACGCCGGCGTCGATCCCCACTTCTGCCCTTTTTTACACCCCGATTTTCCCCGTCTCCAAAACCCGTCCTATCCTGAACGTCCTTTCGCCGCCGGACGGATCGCGTAACGTGTCGATGCGGGCGGGAGGAGGCGCTTTCGATGTCCGCCGAAACGTACGGCGGGGGCGAAAGAGGCGTGGAGCGCCACGGTGCCTCGCAGCCTTTCCCGTTCTCAGGGATCAGGCCAGCGGGTGAGCGCCGTGTGCGGAGCTTCCCCCTTCCCCGGGTCGCGGGGTCGGTTTGGGTCCGCCATGCAAGCAGGATGGTGGCGCATGCCCCCGAAAAGTGCGGAACGCGGTTTTCGGACAAGGCCTATGCGCCAACACACTGCGCAGCGAAGCCTGCCATGCCTGAAGGAGGATGAGACCACCTCCGAAGAACGTCTTGGGCCGCGCGAAAGCGAAGCCATCCATATACCCCTTCCAGAGGCAACGCTTTCGCGCGGTTCTCCGGACCGGACTGGTTTCAAACCCCGATGGGCGACCTGCGGGCCGTTTCCCCCTGCACCGAAAACCTGCGAAACACTGGCCTTTTCCCAAGAGCCCTGTTAAGGAGCGGCGACACTCTACCGGAGACCGCAATGAGCCGCACCGCCAGCGTTTCGCGCAAGACGAACGAGACCTCCGTCGCCGTCACCGTCAACATCGACGGCACCGGCACGTCGACCATTTCGACGGGCGTCGGTTTCTTCGATCATATGCTCGACCAGCTCGCGCGCCATTCGCTCATCGACATGGACATCAAGACCGAAGGGGACCTGCATGTCGACGACCACCACACGGTCGAAGACACCGGCATCGCTATCGGTCAGGCCATCGCCAAGGCGCTCGGCGACCGCCGCGGCATCACGCGCTACGCCTCGCTCGATCTCGCCATGGACGAGACGATGACCCGCGCTGCCGTCGATGTTTCCGGCCGCCCGTTCCTCGTGTGGAACGTCACCTTCTCCGCCCCGAAGATCGGCACCTTCGACACCGAGCTGGTGCGCGAGTTCTTCAACGCGCTCGCCCAGCACGCCGGCATCACGCTGCATATCCAGAACATCTACGGCGCGAACAACCATCATATCTCGGAGACGTGCTTCAAGGCCGTCGCGCGTGTGCTGCGCACCGCGACCGAGATCGATCCCCGCCAGGCGGGCCGCGTTCCCTCGACGAAGGGTTCGCTGGCCTGAAGCAATTCCAGCAAAAGTGTGAAGCGGTTTTGCGTCCGGAATTGCGTGAGAACCAACACTTGGATTGTTTGAGCATTTCGAAGAAAGGCACGAACAATCCGGGCATAGATGGAGGCCTGTCGATATGGCCACGTTCCTCTTTCTGATACCGCCGGGTGCAAAATCCCAGGATGAGAACGCCCGGATCATCCGTGATCGTTTTTCGTGGATCGCGTTCTTCGTACCGTTCCTCTGGCTGCTGTGGCATCGCGCGTGGCTGGCCGCAGCCCTTGTTTTCGCGCTCGCCGCGCTGGGCTCCGCCATTTCCGAGCATCCGGTCTTCGGCCTTGCCGGCCTCGGCATCTGCCTTGCGACCAATCTTCTCGTCGCGCTTGAAGGCCCCACGATGATCGTCGCCGGCCTGCGCCGGGCGGGCTGGACGGTGGACGCGGCCATAGCGGCAGACGACCGTGCAACGGCGGAAGAGATTTACTACATGGACATCAGGACCGGCGAACCGGAGACGCGTCACACCGTTTCCCTGCCGGCAGCCGAAACCTCCCCGCGCCGGCACGCTCCCATGCTCGGCCTCGTCGGTTTCAAGGAAGGACGCTGAGATGCGCGTTGCAATCATCGACTACGGTTCGGGCAACCTGCGCTCGGCCACCAAAGCCTTCGAACGCGCCGCGCGCGAAGCCGGCATCGATGCCGAAATCGACCTGACGGACAAGGCCGAGCGCGTCGCCAGCGCGGATCGCATCGTGCTGCCCGGCGTCGGCGCCTATGCCGATTGCCGCCGCGGCCTTGATGCCGTGCCCGGCATGGTCGAGGCGCTGCGCGAGACCGTCGAGGCGAAGGCCCGTCCCTTCCTCGGCATCTGCGTCGGCATGCAGCTCATGTCCTCGCGCGGCCTCGAAAAGACCACCACCGAAGGCCTCGGCTGGATCAGGGGCGATGTCGTCAGGATGACGCCCGACGATCCGGAGCTGAAAATTCCGCAGATCGGCTGGAACACGCTCACCCGCCGCTACGCGCATCCGCTCTTCGAGGGCATTCCGGAGACGCTGCACGCCTATTTCGTGCACTCCTACCACCTCGCGGCCGAAAACCCCGACGACGTGGTCGCGACCGTCGGCTACGGCGGCCCGATGACCGCCTTCGTCGCCGACGGCAACAAGGCCGGCGCGCAGTTCCATCCGGAAAAGAGCCAGTCGCTCGGCCTCGCCCTCATCACCAATTTCCTGCGCTGGAAGCCGTAACATGATCCTCTTTCCCGCCATCGACCTGAAAGACGGCCAGTGCGTTCGCCTCAAGCTCGGCGACATGGACCAGGCCACCGTCTACAATCCCGACCCGGCCGCCCAGGCGAAAGCCTTTGAGGACCAGGGTTTTGAATGGCTGCACGTCGTCGACCTCAACGGCGCCTTCGCCGGAGAGAGCGTCAACGGTGCTGCCGTCGATGCTATTCTCAAGGCGACGAAGAATCCGGTGCAGCTCGGCGGTGGCATCCGCACGCTGGATCATATCGAAAGCTGGCTGGCGCGCGGCCTCTCCCGCGTCATCCTCGGCACCGTCGCCGTGCGCGATCCCGCCCTCGTCATCGAGGCCTGCAAAAAGTTCCCCGGCAAGGTCGCCGTCGGCATCGACGCCAAGGGCGGCAAGGTCGCCGTCGAGGGCTGGGCGGAAGCCTCCGAACTCGGCGTGATCGAGCTTGCCAAAAAATTCGAAGGCGCCGGCGTTGCGGCGATCATCTACACGGACATCGACCGCGACGGCATTCTGGCCGGCATCAACTGGGCTTCGACGCTGGAACTCGCCGACGCCGTCTCCATTCCCGTCATCGCCTCCGGCGGCCTTGCCTCGATGGACGACATCCGCCGCCTCGTCGCGCCGGATGCCCGCAAGCTGGAGGGCGCGATTTCCGGCCGGGCGCTCTACGACGGGCGGATCGATCCCGCCGAGGCGCTGGCCATAATACGAGGAGAAGCCGCATGACCCTCAAGGCCCGCGTCATTCCCTGCCTCGACGTGAAGGACGGCCCGCGACGCCCGCAGCCGCATAGCGGCGAGGACGCGCAAAACAAGAAGAAGGAGGCCGTCCTTTGACCCTCAAAGCACGCGTCATTCCCTGCCTCGACGTGAAGGACGGCCGCGTCGTCAAGGGCGTCAGCTTCGTCAATCTGGTCGATGCCGGCGATCCCGTGGAATCGGCGAAAGCCTATGATGCGGCCGGTGCCGACGAACTCTGCTTCCTCGACATTACCGCTTCCTCGGACAACCGCGACACGATCTTCGACGTCGTGGCGCGCACCGCCGACCATTGTTTCATGCCGCTCACCGTCGGCGGCGGCGTGCGCGCGGTGGCGGATATCCGCAAGCTGCTGCTTGCCGGCGCCGACAAGGTCTCGATCAACTCGGCCGCCGTCGCCAATCCGGATTTCGTGGCGGAAGCGGCCGACAAATTCGGCAACCAGTGCATCGTCGTCTCGATCGATTCGAAGAAGGTTTCGCAGGACGGCGAGGAAGACCGCTGGGAAATCTTCACCCATGGCGGCCGCAAGCCGACCGGCATCGACGCCGTCGCCTTCGCCGAAAAGATGGTGGAACGCGGCGCGGGCGAGCTGCTGCTCACCTCCATGGACCGCGACGGCCAGAAGGGCGGCTATGACATCGCCCTGACCCGCACCATCGCCGACCGCGTCTCCGTGCCGGTCATCGCCTCGGGCGGCGTCGGCACGCTCGACCATCTCGTCGAGGGCGTGCGCGACGGCCATGCGACGGCGGTGCTGGCGGCCTCCATCTTCCACTTCGGCACCTATACGGTGGGCGAAGCGAAACGCTACATGGCCGAGCATGGCATTGCCATGCGGCTGGACTGAGGAGAGAGCGATGGGCGACTTTTCCCTTGCCGATCTCGAACGCATCGTCGACGCCCGCGCCAAGGCCGATCCGTCGGAATCCTGGACGGCCAAGCTCGTGGCCGCCGGGCAGCAAAAGGCGGCAAAGAAGCTCGGAGAAGAGGCGATCGAGACGGTTATCGCGGCGATTGAGGGCGAAAAGGCCGCTTTAACGAGCGAAACGGCCGATTTGCTCTATCATCTGATCGTCGTATTGAAAATCGGCGGCGTCGCGTTACAAGATGTCATGGAGGAGCTGGAGCGGCGGACGAACCAGTCCGGCCTCGTGGAGAAGGCCAGCCGGAAGAGTTGATGATCCAGGCAGTGCGCGACAAGGACCAGGCGGATATTCCGGACGATTTCGGCAACCGCGACTATTCTCCCTACCGCTTTTTTTCGGCAGACGAGTGGGCGCGCTTCCGGGCCGACACGCCGCTGACGCTGACCGCCGACGAGGTGCAGCGCCTGCGCTCGCTGAATGACCCGATCGACCTCGACGAGGTTCGACGCATCTACCTATCGCTGTCGCGCCTGCTTTCGGCCCATGTCGAATCCTCGCAGATCCTGTTCGAGCAGCGCAAACGCTTCCTCAGCCTCTCGGACGAGGCCAAGACCCCCTATGTCATCGGCATTGCCGGTTCGGTCGCCGTCGGCAAGTCGACCACCGCCCGCATCCTGATGGAGCTGCTGTCCCGCTGGCCTTCCAGCCCCAAGGTCGATCTCGTGACGACCGACGGTTTTCTCTATCCGAACGCGGTGCTCCAGCGCGAAAACCTGATGGAGCGCAAGGGTTTCCCGGAGAGTTACGACATCGGCGCGCTCTTGCGCTTTCTCTCGGCCATCAAGGCCGGCAAGAAGGACGTCAAGGCACCGACCTATTCGCACCTCACCTATGACGTGCTGCCCAATGCCTTCCGCACCATCGACCGGCCGGATATCCTGATCTTCGAGGGTATCAACGTGCTCCAGTCACGCAATCTGCCGGCCGACGGCAAGATCGTGCCGATGGTCTCGGATTTCTTCGATTTCTCGATCTATATCGACGCGGAGGAGACGCTGATCCACACCTGGTACGTGGATCGCTTCATGCGCCTTAGGGAAACCGCCTTCCGCAACCCCGATTCCTACTTCCACCGTTACGCGACGATCAGCGAGGACGAGGCACTGACGATCGCGGAAAATCTCTGGCGCAACATCAACCTGAAGAACCTGCACCAGAACATCCTGCCGACCCGCCCGCGCGCCGATCTCATCCTGCAGAAGGGCGAGAACCACCTCATCGAGACGGTGGCGCTGCGCAAGCTCTGAGCCGGCTATGGATTGACCCGGCGGAGCGTCAGATTGATGCGCCCGGCGTTCTTCAAAAGCGTCGACGTGCCGGGATAGATCCGGTCAACCCCGTGAAAGATCAACCGGCTTTCCCCGCCGAACACGAAAACGTCGCCGCTTGAGAGGCGGAACGACCGTGTCGGATCGCTGCGGGAAACACCGCCGACGCGGAACAGGCACTGGTCGCCAAGCGAAACGGACACGACAGGCGCTGCAAATTCAGTCTCGTCCCGATCCTGGTGCAGGCCCATCTTGGCATCCGGATCATAGAAATTGACGAGGCAGGCCTCCGGCGGCTTTCCGAAGCTGGATACCGCGTTCCACAGGGCGAGAAGAGCCTCGGGAATGGCCGGCCAGGGGCGGCCGGTCTCGGGATGGGTCGGCTGGTAACGATAGCCGCCGTCCCTGTCCGTCACCCAGCCGAGCGAGCCGCAATTGGTCATGCGCACGGACATCGGCTTGCCGGTCTTCGGCATGCGCGGCACGAAGAGCGGCGCCTCGGCCACGATCTGCCTGATAGCGGCGACCAGGGCCTCCTGGGCCGAGCGATCAAAATGGTCGGGGAAGTAGCGCAGCCCCGGGGCGAGGCCGCGCTCAGCCATGACAGATCTCGCGGTCCGTACGGTTCACGCTTCCGCCAGGTCCGGAATGCGCAACACCTGGCCGGGATAGATCTTGTCCGGGTGGGAGAGCATCGGGCGGTTGGCGTCGAAGATCAAGGTGTGCTTGGCGCCCTTGCCCTTGCCGTAATAAGCCTCTGCGATCTTCCAGAGATTGTCGCCCTTCTTGACCGTGTGAAGGGTCGGGTCATTGGCGGGCGCGGAGACTTTCAGGAGTTCCGTCAGGTCGATTTTTTCGAGTTTCAGGCCGGAATCAGCCGGTGCGACCTTGAGATCGGCGGCCTCGACCTTGGAAATCCCCAGCGTATTGCCCACGGCGATGACGGCCTTTTCGAAGGCCGTCTGGTCGGCCACGACACCCTTCAGCACACATTTGTCACCCTCCACAGAGACTTCGACATTCTGCGTGCCGAGATCGAAGGAATCGAGCTCCTTCTTGACCGCCTCGGCCTCCGGCGCTTCGTCGTCGCCTATGCCGAGCTTCTTGCCGGCGTTCTCGATAAAGCTGAAGAGACCCATGGCTACCTCCCTGGTCTTTTTTGCCTGGTTTTCCGAACTTAAGCAGAGCCCTTCCGCAAAGGAAAGCTCTCGTTTCACTCTCACTGTTAAACGGCCAAGTTGCGGCAATCATTCACCGCCGGGCTTGGCCCGCATGCGCTTGACGTCCGATCGGCCCGATTTTTCCTTGAGCCGGCGTTCGACCGAACCTTTCGTCGGCTTCGTCTTCTTGCGCACCGGCGGCGGCGGTTCGGCCGCCTTGAGGATCAGCTCCTTCAGCCGCTCGCGCGCATCCTCGCGATTGCGTTCCTGGCTGCGAAAGCGGTTCGCCTCGATCAGCAGCACGCCGTCCTTGGAGACCTTGCGGCCGGCGAGCCGTTCCGCATTGGCCTTCACCCGGTCGTTCAGCGAGGGCGAGTTGCGCAGGTCGAAGAAGAGCTGCACAGCCGTCGAGACCTTGTTGACGTTCTGCCCGCCCGGGCCGCCGGCCAGCACGAACTGCTCGGTCAGTTCCCAGCCGGCAATCGTGATCGAACTCTTGATGTAGAGGGGCGCGCTTGCCATGGAAATTCCTTTCCCGGCCGTTTTAACCGGCACCGGGCGAAACGGGAAGCTGCCGCCGGAAAGGAAAATACCGACGAAAAACCCGGCCGCAGGGGCCGGGTTTCACGTGAATCATTGCCAAAAAGCCTTATTCGGCGGCAACTTTCAGGCCCGGCGCGGCATCGCGCACGCCGCCATCGACATGGTCCTCGAACTTTTCGAAGTTCGCGATGAACATGTCGACGAGCTTCTGGGCCTGCTTGTCATAGGCAGCGCCATTGGCCCAGGTCGAACGCGGGTCGAGAATCTTCGTGTCCACACCCGGCACCGAAACGGGCACCTGGAAGCCGAAATTGTCGTCGCGGCGGAACAGCGCGTCCTTCAGAGAGCCGTCGAGCGCGCTGGCGAGCAGGGTGCGCGTCGCCTTGATCGGCATGCGACGGCCTTCGCCGTAGGCGCCGCCCGTCCAGCCGGTGTTGACCAGCCAGCAATCGACGCCGTGCTCGGCGATGAGCTCCTTCAGGAGATTGCCGTAGACCGTCGGGTGGCGCGGCATGAAGGGGGCACCGAAGCAGGTCGAGAAGGTGGCTTCCGGCTCGGTCACGCCACGCTCGGTGCCGGCGACCTTGGCGGTGTAGCCGGAGAGGAAGTGGTACATGGCCTGATCCGGCGTCAGCTTGGCGATCGGCGGCATGACGCCGAAGGCATCGGCCGTCAGCATGATGATCGTCTTCGGATGCGGTGCGCGACCGGTCTTGCTGGCATTCGGGATGAAATCCAGCGGATAGGCGCAGCGGGTGTTCTCCGTCAGCGAGCCGTCGTTGAAATCAGGCACGCCGGTCGCGTCGAGCACGACGTTCTCGAGGACGGAACCGAAACGCTGCGTCGTCGCGTAGATTTCCGGCTCGGCTTCGGCCGAAAGGCGGATCGCCTTGGCGTAGCAGCCGCCTTCGAAGTTGAAGATGCCGTTTTCGCCCCAGCCATGCTCGTCATCGCCGATCAGCGTACGGGTCGGGTCGGCCGACAGCGTCGTCTTGCCGGTACCCGACAGGCCGAAGAACACGGCAGCGTCACCATCCGGGCCGACATTGGCCGAGCAGTGCATCGGCATGACCTTTTCCGACGGCAGCAGCCAGTTCAGAACGGTGAAGACCGACTTCTTCATCTCGCCGGCGTAGAAGGTGCCGGCAATGAGCACGATGCCGCGGGTCAGGTCACAGGCGATCATGGTTTCCGTGCGGGCGCCGTGGCGCTCGACATCAGCCTTGAAGGTCGGCAGGTCGATGATCGTCAGCTTCGGGGCAAAGGCCGCAAGGTCCTTCTCTTCCGGGCGGATGAGCAGGTTGCGGATGAACAGCGAGTGCCAGGCGAGTTCCGTGACGACGCGGGTCGGCAGGGCGTAGTCGGCATCGGCACCGCCGACGAGATCCTGCACAAAAAGGTCGCGATCGGCGGCATGGGCCAGCATGTCGGCGTGCAGCACGTCGAAATGCTCGCGCGAGACGGCCTTGTTGTTGTCCCACCAGATGGCGCCTTCGGTGTTTTCGTCGCGCACGACGAACTTGTCCTTGGGCGAACGGCCGGTGTGCTGGCCGGTGAGGGCGCGAAGGGCGCCATGGGCGGTCTTGACCGCTTCGCCACGACCGAGGGCCTCTTCATAGAGAGCCTCAGCAGCAAAGTTGTACCGGACCGTGCCGTTGGTGTGGATACCCATCGCGGTGAGCCCCTGAGCGGGGTTGCGAACGCCAAGTTCCTGCATGGTCCAGTTTTCCTCCAAGGCGACAAGACTGGTGTGAATTTTGCCGGAACCTAATGCGCAGCTGTCACAAAGACAAGAGGAAAATAGAAATTAGGCAATGATATCAATTAATTAATCGATTTAAAGAATTATGTTACTTTTTTAATCGTTTGAATAATCGATTTAAAAATGACTTGGCCGACACCCCCGAAACGTCTCCCTTTATCTTCGCCACAATTTGTTCCACCTTTACCCCCAGGAAGGCGCATCAGATCCAGGACAGGAAACGATCCGAGGTCGGGAAAGGCGCCGATGAATATGGAGACTAGCAGGATGCAGACGATCGCACTCGTTGACGACGACCGGAATATTCTGACATCCGTGTCGATCGCTCTGGAGGCAGAAGGCTACAAGGTCGAGACCTATACGGACGGCGCCTCGGCACTCGACGGCCTTCTTGCCCGACCGCCGCATCTGGCGATTTTCGACATCAAGATGCCGCGCATGGACGGCATGGAGCTCTTGCGCCGGCTGCGCCAGAAATCCGACATCCCCGTCATCTTCCTCACCTCGAAGGACGAGGAGATCGACGAGCTGTTCGGGCTGAAGATGGGCGCGGACGATTTCATCACCAAGCCGTTCTCGCAGCGCCTCCTGGTGGAGCGCGTCAAGGCGATCCTGCGCCGGGCGTCGAGCCGCGAGGCCGCAGCCTCCGCGGGTGCTGCCGGCAGCGCGGCAAAGGCCGGCGAGATTGCGGCCCGCTCGCTGGAGCGCGGCCAGCTCGTCATGGACCAGGAGCGCCACACCTGCACCTGGAAGGGCGAGCCTGTCACGCTCACCGTCACCGAGTTCCTCATCCTCCACTCGCTGGCGCAGCGCCCGGGCGTCGTCAAAAGCCGCGATTCGCTGATGGATGCGGCCTATGACGAGCAGGTCTATGTCGACGACCGCACCATCGACAGCCACATCAAGCGCCTTCGCAAGAAGTTCAAGATGGTCGATACCGACTTCGACATGATCGAAACGCTCTATGGCGTCGGTTATCGTTTCCGCGAGATGGCCTGAGACGCGATTTCGCTTGCATGGACCGCGGCGGCGATGGCATGCCGCGGTCAGCGGCGTTGCGCCGCATGAAGGATAGACCCGCTTGTTGCAGACAGCGCCGGAAAAGGATGGGGAAGACGTCGAGGGCCGCCCAGCGCCGCGCTCCCTGCGCCGCCGCTGGACCCATCCCTTCACGCTGGCCCGCCGCATCTTCGGCAATGCCGTCTTTTCGAGCCTGACGCGCCGTATCCTGTTCTTCAACCTCGTCGCGCTCGTCGTGCTCGTCGCCGGCATCCTCTATCTCAACCAGTTCCGCGAGGGCCTGATCGACGCGCGCGTCGAGAGCCTCCTGACCCAGGGCGAAATCATCGCCGGGGCGATCTCCGCTTCCGCTTCCGTCGATACCAACTCGATCACCATCGACCCGGAAAAGCTGCTGGAGCTGCAGGCCGGCCAGAGCATCACACCGCTGCCGAACGACGAGGACCTCGAATTCCCGATCAATCCGGAGCGCGTAGCGCCGGTCCTCCGGCGGCTGATCTCGCCGACACGCACCCGTGCGCGCATCTACGACACGGACGCCAACCTGCTGCTCGATTCGCGGCATCTCTATACGCAGGGCCAGGTGCTGCGCTTCGATCTGCCGCCGGTGGAACCGGAAAGCACCAGCCTCATCGAGCGCATGAACGTCTGGTTCAATCGCATCCTGCAGCCGAGCAACCTGCCGCAATACAAGGAAGCGCCCGGCGGTGACGGCTCGATCTATCCGGAAGTGATGAATGCGCTGACCGGCGTGCGCGGCGCGGTTGTGCGCGTCAACGACAAGGGCGAGCTGATCGTCTCGGTCGCCGTGCCCGTGCAGCGGTTTCGCGCGGTGCTCGGCGTGCTGCTGCTCTCGACCCAGGCAGGGGACATCGACAAGATCGTGCATGCCGAGCGTCTCGCCATCATGCGTGTTGCGGGCGTTGCCGGCCTCGTCAACATCGCGCTGTCGCTGCTGCTTTCCAGCACCATCGCCAACCCGCTGCGCCGGCTTTCGGCGGCGGCGATCCGCGTGCGGCGCGGCGCCAAGGAGCGCGAGGAGATCCCCGATTTCTCGGCACGCCAGGACGAGATCGGAAACCTTTCGATTGCGCTTCGCCAGATGACGAACGCGCTCTACGACCGCATCGACGCGATCGAGAGCTTTGCCGCCGATGTCAGCCACGAGCTGAAGAACCCGCTGACCTCGCTGCGCAGCGCCGTCGAGACGCTGCCGCTGGCGCGCACGGATGAATCGAAAAAGCGGCTGCTCGACATCATCCAGCATGACGTTCGCCGTCTCGACCGCCTGATCAGCGATATCTCCGATGCCTCCCGCCTCGATGCCGAGCTTGCCCGCAGCGATGCCCGCACTGTCGATCTCGAGAAACTGCTCGGCGACCTCATCGACATCTCGCGGCAGGTCAACACGCGCAAGAAGCCGGTGACCCTCGATTTCGTGGTGGACCGCAAGGACAATCCGAAGGCGAAGTTCGAGATATCCGGCTACGAGCTGCGCATCGGCCAGATCGTCACGAACCTCATCGAGAACGCCCGCTCCTTCGTGCCGGATCCCGGCGGGCGTATCGTCGTGCGCCTGTCGCGCGGGCGGAACGACCGCTGCATCATCCAGATTGAGGACAACGGCCCCGGCATCCAGGCGGAAAACATCGACCGCATCTTCGAGCGCTTCTACACAGACCGCCCGGCCACCGAGGATTTCGGCCAGAATTCCGGCCTCGGCCTCTCCATCTCGCGGCAGATCGCCGAAGCCCATGGCGGCACGCTGAAGGCCGACAACGTCGTCGACAAGGCGACCGGCGAACTGGCGGGCGCACGCTTCACACTGTCGTTGCCGACCGGGACGCAAAAATGACCACCCCCGCCAACGTGCACGGGACGGCGATCGTGATCGGCACACGCGGCTTTCTGTTCATCGGCCCCTCCGGCACGGGCAAGAGTGCGGTCGCGCTCCACTGCATCGGCGAGGCCCGCGCCCGCGGCCTCTTCGCCGCCCTTGTCAGCGACGACCAGGTTTTCGTTTCCGAAACGAACGGCCGGCTCATCGCCCGTGCGCCAGAAAGCATTGCGGGTCTGGCGGAGGTCCGCGGGGCCGGCATCGTCGCGGTAAAGACGATAGAGGCGGCCGTTCTCATCCGGGCGATACGCCCGATGGAGCCGCCATTTACCGAGCGCCTGCCGCCGGAAGGGGAAACCGTCACGGTTCTGCCGTCGCTCCTCCTGCCCCTCACACGGCTACCGCTCTTCCCTAGCGTGAGTGCTTTTTCGACCTTGATCGCAATTCACCCGGAAATCCTGGAGAGTTGACCGCAAAAGCCCCGAGAAAACACGAAATCGGGCATTTTGGACTTGCACTTGGTCTTTTCATTGACATGATGGCCACCCCAACGGTGGACGGAATTGTTGCGTTGCGGTATTCCGCCGTCCGTTTGAGTTGGGAAACTGGAGCGACTGCTGATGATCGGACTGGTGCTTGTCACCCATGGCAAGCTGGCGGAAGAATTCCGGCACGCCCTTGAGCATGTCGTTGGTCCGCAAAAGGCAATCGAGACCGTCTGCATCGGCCCCGAGGACGACATGGACCAGCGTCGCCAGGATATCCTGGAGGCGGTGATGCTTGCCGACCAGGGCAATGGGGTCATCATCCTCACTGACATGTTCGGCGGCACGCCGTCCAACCTCGCCATTTCCGTGATGAACGGCAACGGAATCGAGGTGATTGCCGGCGTCAACCTTCCCATGCTGATCAAGCTCGCCGGCATTCGCGGTGAGAACAATATGGAGAAGGCGCTGATCGACGCCTCCGAGGCCGGCCGCAAATATATCAACGTGGCAAGCCGCGTGCTCAGTGGCAAATAGGGTTTTCCGCCGTCCATGACCGTCTCGAAAGAGCTTCTCATCATCAACAAGCGCGGTCTCCATGCCCGCGCCTCAGCGAAATTCGTCCAGACAGTCGATGGCTACGACGCCGAAGTCACCGTCTCCAAGGACGGAATGACGGTGGGCGGCACATCGATCATGGGCCTGATGATGCTAGCCGCCAGCCCCGGCTGTTCCGTGTTGGTGACGGCGGTCGGCGTCCAGGCACGCGAGGTGCTCGACGCCCTCGACGCGCTGGTGGCCGATCGTTTCGGCGAAGAAATGTAAACCAAGCGCCGACATAAGGATATAAAGACTTCTTTATATCCTGTTGCTCCAGCCGGCATTTCCTGATAGGAAGCGCCATCACGAATAGTATCTGTTCGTTCCACGCACGGGCGCAGGCAATTTCGTTGCTGCACGTGCCAAAAGGCTGGAGACCCCATGACCACCACGAAGGACTACCACGTCGCCGACATCGCGCTTGCCGATTTCGGCCGCAAGGAAATTCAGATCGCCGAGACCGAAATGCCAGGCCTGATGGCGTGCCGCGAAGAGTTCGGCACTGCCAAGCCGCTCAAGGGCGCGCGCATCACCGGCTCGCTGCACATGACCATCCAGACCGCCGTACTCATCGAGACGCTGGTCGCGCTCGGCGCCGATGTCCGCTGGGCCTCGTGCAACATCTTCTCCACGCAGGACCACGCCGCTGCCGCGATCGCCGCCGCCGGCATCCCGGTCTATGCCGTGAAGGGTGAAACCCTCACCGAATACTGGGAATACACCGACAAGATCTTCCAGTGGGCCGATGGCGGTCTTTCCAACATGATCCTCGACGATGGCGGCGACGCCACCATGTACATCCTGCTCGGCGCCCGCGCCGAAGCCGGCGAGAACATTCTGGTCAACCCGGGCTCGGAAGAAGAAGAGATCCTCTTCGCACAGATCAAGAAGCGCCTCGCCGCTTCCCCGGGCTGGTTCACCAAGCAGCGCGACGCCATCCAGGGCGTGACGGAAGAGACCACCACCGGCGTCAACCGTCTCTACCAGCTCCAGCAGAAGGGCCTGCTGCCCTTCCCGGCGATCAACGTCAACGATAGTGTCACCAAGTCGAAGTTCGACAACAAGTACGGCTGCAAGGAATCGCTGGTCGACGGCATCCGCCGCGGCACCGACGTGATGATGGCCGGCAAGGTTGCCGTCGTCTGCGGCTATGGCGACGTCGGCAAGGGTTCGGCTGCATCGCTGAAGGGCGCCGGCGCCCGCGTCAAGGTGACGGAGATCGACCCGATCTGCGCCCTCCAGGCCGCCATGGACGGTTTTGAAGTCGTGCAGCTCGAAGACGTCGTCTCCACCGCCGACATCTTCATCACAACCACCGGCAACAAGGACGTCATCCGCGTCGACCATATGCGCGAGATGAAGGACATGGCGATCGTCGGCAATATCGGCCACTTCGACAACGAGATCCAGGTCGCGTCGCTCCGCAATTTCAAGTGGACGAACATCAAGCCGCAGGTCGACATGATCGAGTTCCCGAAGGGCAACCGCATGATCCTGCTGTCCGAGGGACGCCTGCTCAACCTCGGCAACGCCACCGGCCACCCGTCCTTCGTGATGTCCGCCTCGTTCTCCAACCAGGTTCTCGCCCAGATCGAGCTCTTCACCAAGGGCGACGCCTACCAGAACGAAGTCTACGTTCTGCCCAAGCAGCTCGACGAGAAGGTCGCGCGCCTGCACCTCGCCAAGCTCGGTGCGCGCCTGACGGAGCTCTCCGAAGAACAGGCCGGCTATATCGGCGTGACGACCCAGGGTCCGTTCAAGGCCGAGCACTACAGGTACTGATCCTTACCCAGGTTATCCACAACATCTAGGGGCTGCGCGCTTGACAAGGCGCGCAGCTTCTTTTTTGGGCGCATCCCTTCCCGACGATTCTGGAAACAAGTATCTTTTAAAGCATTGATTCGGCGTGCAGATGCGGACCCTTCGCGCCGGATTGGGATGTCTTGTCGATCAGGCGGCAAACGGACGGAGACAGACCGGGGATGATGGCGGACACAAAACGAGGCCGTTCCGGGCAGGCTTTTGCCATGCCGGGGCGGGACAGGGCGCATTCCTATGCGCAGAATAAATTTATGGTTAATGAATGGTTTACGGGCAGCAAGCGCCGTCTCGTATCGGCACTGTCGGCCGGCTCGGCGCTGACGGCGCTTGCCGGCCCGGCGCATGCCGCCGGCCCCTATCTCGCCACCACGGAGATCGTCACCGTTTCCATGCTGCTCGGCGTGATGTCGGCAGCGATGGTTTCGGCGATCTGGATGATCCGCCAGCGTGGCCGCATGGAAGCGGAAAGCCGCGAACTGAAGGCGCATCTTTCCGATGCGCGCCACAATGTTTCCCGTCTCCAGGCACTGATCGGCGACAAGGACCGGCGCATCGTCGTCTGGGACGGCCTTTCGGATAAACCAGAATTCCTGGGCCAGCTTCCGGCAGAGACCGGAGCGCCGCTGGCCGACCGCGACTTCCTCGCCTTCGGCCGCTGGCTGAAGCCGACCTCCGCCGCCGAAATCGAGCGCGCCGTCGAAAAGCTGCGCTCGCAGGCGCAGAGTTTCGACCTGATCCTCGAAACGAGCCGCGAGGAAGTGCTGGAAGCGCAGGGACGCGTTTCCGGCGGCCAGGCCTTCGTGCGCTTCGTCGCGCTGAACAACCTGCGCGCGGAAGCTGCCGAACTGAGGCTGGAGCGCGACCGGCTGGTCCAGGCGCTCACCACGCTGCAGGGCCTGCTCGACCAGATCGACCTGCCCGTCTGGCAGCGCGCGGCCGACGGCTCGCTCGCGTGGGTGAACGAGGCCTATGCCGAAGCCGTCGAGGCCAAGGATGCCGCCGGCGCCGTGGCCGAGGGGCGCGAGCTGCTGCCGACCATCGCGCGCGAAAAGATCCGCGCCGCCAGCACCTATGATGCGCCGTTCCGCGACAAGGTCTCGACTGTCGTACACGGCAACCGCAGCTTCTTCGACGTCGTCGATGCACGCAGCCCGACAGGTTCGGCCGGCATCGCCGTCAATGTCTCCGACATCGAGGCGGTGCGCGAGGAGCTGGTGCGCACGCTGAAGAGCCACGCCGAGACGCTCGATCATCTCGCGACCCCCGTCGCCATCTTCGACGGCGAGCAGCGCCTGCAATTCTACAACCAGGCCTTCCAGCGTATGTGGGAGATCGACACGGCCTTCCTCGAGGGCAAACCCGGCAATGGCGAACTGCTCGACCGCCTGCGCGCCAACGGAAAGCTGCCGGAACAGCTCAACTGGAAACAGTGGAAGGACACCGCGCTTTCCGTCTACCGCGCCATCGACACCCAGACCGACCTCTGGCACCTGCCGAACGGCCAGACGCTGCGTGTCTTCGCCACTGCGCGGCCGCAGGGTGGCGCGACCTGGGTGTTCGAGAACCTGACCGAAAAGGTCGATCTCGAGACGCGCTACAATACGCTTGTACAGGTGCAGGACGAGACGATCGACCATCTGGCCGAAGGCGTCGCCGTGTTCAGCCCGGACGGACGCATCCGCCTCTCCAACCCAGCCTTCCGTGCGCTCTGGGGTATCAGCGAGGCCGAGGCGAAATCCGGCACCCATATCCGCGCCATCGAACAGGCCTGCGCGCCGTCCTATGACAAGCCGGACGGCTGGAAGCGTTTTGCCCATATCATCACCAGCTTCGATGACGAGCGGCCCTCCTGCCAGGGCGTGCTGGAGCTGCGCACCGGCCTGGTGCTCGACTTCGCCGTCATCCCGCTTTCCAACGCCCAGACGATGCTGACCTTCGTCAACATCACCGACAGCGTGCGCGTCAGCCGGGCCCTCACGGAAAAGAACGAGGCCCTGCGCAAGGCCGATGCGCTGAAGAACGATTTCGTCCAGCACGTTTCCTACGAGCTGCGCTCGCCGCTGACCAACATCATCGGTTTTGCCGATCTCCTGAAGACGCCGACCATGGGCGAGCTCAACGACCGGCAGGCCGAATATGTCGATCACATCGCGACATCCTCGGCGGTGCTGCTCACCATCGTCAACGATATCCTCGACCTTGCCACCGTCGATGCCGGTATCATGGAGCTCGACTATAGCGAGATCAACCTGACGGACCTGCTCGACGACGTCTCCATGCAGTTTGCCGACCGGCTGTACGAAGCGCAGGTGACACTGGAAATCACCGCGCCCGACAATCTCGGCACCATCGTCGCCGACCAGCAGCGCCTCAAGCAGATCCTCATCAAGCTTTTGAGCAATGCCGCCAATTTCGCACCGGAAGGCAGCTCGATCAGCCTCAAATGCTGGCGCGAGAGCGCCGACCTCGTCTTCACCGTTTCCGACCGCGGGCCCGGCATTCCGCAGGACGTGCTGAAGACGGTGTTCGATCGCTTCGAAAGCCATGGCCGGCGCGGCGGTGCAGGCCTGGGCCTCTCGATCGTCGAAAGCTTCGTCAGCCTGCACCACGGCACCGTCACGATCGACAGCCATGAAGGCCGCGGCACCGATGTCACCTGCCGCATTCCGTCTGCGACGATGACGTCCTTCGCTGCGGCGGAATAGGCCCGGATGGCGCTCGACCTCTTCCTTCCCGACGAAGCAGCGACCATCCGCTTCGGCGAGGACATGGCGCTCGGCCTGAAGCGCGGCGACTATGTCGCGCTGTCGGGCGATCTTGGCGCCGGCAAGTCGACCTTTTCCCGCGCACTGATCCGGGCGATCGCCAACGACGCCTATCTTGAAGTGCCGAGCCCGACCTTCACGCTGGTCCAGAGCTACGAGCTGCGCATCCCCGTCGCCCATTTCGACCTTTACCGCATCGCCGATGCTGCCGAGATCGACGAACTCGGCTTCGACGAGGCGCTGTCTGACTGCATCTGCCTCGTCGAATGGCCGGAAAAGGGGTCTGGCACGCTGCCGGCAGACGGCATCACGCTTACTTTCCTGCATGAGGGTGAGGGACGGCGCGTCACCGTCGACGCCCCGGCACCGGCCTTGGCACGCATCCGCCGCTCCCTGGCGATCCGCGCCTTCCTCGATGAAGCCGGCTACCGAAATGCCACGCGCCGCCACCTGACGGGCGATGCCTCGGTGCGCGCCTATGAGCATGTCCATGTCGATGGCGCACGTTTCGTGCTGATGGATTCGCCGCGCCACACGCCCGGACCCATCCTTGCGCATGGAAAATATTACCAGCAGATCGCCCATATCGCCGAGGATGTGAAACCCTTCATCGCGATCGGCCAGTATCTCGTCGCGCGCGACCTGCGCGCGCCGGCGATCCACGAAATGGATATCGATGAGGGCATTCTGCTGATCGAGGATCTCGGCAGCGAAGGCGTTCTCGACGAAAACGGCATGCCGATCGCCGAGCGCTACCGCGAGAGTGCCGCCTGCCTTGCGCGTCTGCATGGCGAGCCCGCGCAGCGGGATCTTCCCGTTGCCGGAGACATCGTGCACCGCGTACCGGATTTCGACCGCGACGCCATGCAGATCGAGGTGAGCCTGCTCACCGACTGGTACCTGCCCTTCAAGCGCGGCACGCCGGCAAGCCAGGACGAGCGCCGCAGCTATATCGCCCTTTGGGACGGGCTGATCGACAGCCTTGCCGCCGCCGAGCACAATCTTCTGCTGCGCGACTTCCACTCCCCGAACATCATCTGGCGGCCGGAGGCAACCGGCACCGACCGGGTCGGCATCATCGACTTCCAGGACGCGATGATCGGCCCCTCGGCCTACGACGTCGCCTCGCTGGTGCAGGATGCGCGTGTCGACATGCCGGAGGACGTGGCGGAAAGCGTTCTCGACCACTACCTTTCGCTGCGGGCTGCGGATCCCGGCTTCGACCGGGACCGGTTCCTGCGCGACTGGCACGTCATGGCGGCGCAGCGCAACTGCAAGCTCGTCGGCCTCTGGGTGCGGCTGATGCAGCGCGACGGCAAGCCCGTCTACATGAACCATATGCCGCGCACCTTCCGCAATCTGGAACGGGCGCTCGCCCATCCCGATCTCGCCCCCTTGCGCGACTGGTGCGAAAAGGCTGGAATCCTCGCGACCGAATCATGAGGATCTCTTTTGCGTCCCTTTTGCGCAGACTAGCATGGCACTCTTGCTGAAATGGCCCTGGAAACCCCGATGAAGATCGAAGACGCCATGGTGCTGGCCGCCGGCCTCGGCACCCGCTTGCGCCCCATCACCGACACGATGCCCAAGCCGCTGGTGCCGGTCGCCGGCAAGGCGATGATCGACTACGGGCTCGATGCGCTGGCCGCAGCGGGCGTCAAGCGCGCCGTCGTCAACGTGCACCATTTCGCCGACCAGATGATCGCCCATCTCGCCGGTCGCACGGCTCCCGAAATCATCCTCTCCGACGAGACCGATCAACTGATGAATTCCGGCGGCGGCCTCGCCAAGGGCCTGAAGCTGCTGAACCGCGACCCCGTCTTTGTCATGAATGCCGACCTCTTCTGGATCGGCGAGAAGCTCGGCGAGCCGAGCAATCTCGAACGGCTGGCCGAGGCCTTCGACCCCGAGCGCATGGACATGCTGCTGCTCTGCGTGAAGCTGGAGGACACGACCGGCCACAACGGCAAGAAGGATTTCTCAATGGACGCCGACGGGCGGCTGGCGCGCTACCGGGAGGGCGACGGAACGCCCTTCGTCTATGCCGGCGCCATCGCCATGATGCCGGCCCTCTTCGACGACGCGCCCGGGGACGCCTTCAACCTCAACATCTATTTCGACCGGGCAATCGAGACGGGCCGCCTCTACGGCCTCGTGATGGACGGCCACTGGATCACCGTCGGCACGCCGGATGCGATCGGCGCGGCGGAAGCCGTCATCGGCGCGGCGCGCGAGGCGGCGGCGTGACGCGGGCACGCGGACGCATCTACTCCATCCCGGCGAGCCTGCCTTTCTTGAGGACGACTGCCCAAAGCCTTGTCGACGGCCGGCTCGTGCCCGGCTTCACCTATGACCCCACCGATCCGCTGGCGCTGGCCGACGTCACGATCTACGTGCCGACCCGCCGCTCCGCCCGCGTGCTGCGCTCGGAATTCGTCGATCTCTTCGGCGGACGCTCGGCCATCCTGCCGGTCATCCGCGCGCTCGGCGAGACCGACGACGACAGCGGCTTCTTCGACGAGGCCGCGCCGGCACTGCTCGACATGGCCGAGCCGCTGTCCGGCCCGACGCGTCTTCTCGAACTCGCCCGCCTCGTGCTCGCCTGGCGCAACCAGCTGCCTGCAGCGGTCACCTCCGTTCATGCGGAAAGTCCGCTCGTTGCGCCCGCGAGCCCCGCCGATGCCGTGTGGCTCGCCCGCAACCTCGCCGAGATCATCGACGCGATGGAGACGGAAGAGCTCGACTGGCTGGCGCTCGACAATCTCGACGTCTCCAACCATGCGCTCTGGTGGCAGCTCACCGCCGAATTCCTGAAAATCGCCAGCGAATTCTGGCCGGCACGGCTGACGGAGCTCAACCGCTCCTCCCCGTCGCTGCGGCGCAATGCGACACTGCATGCCGAGACCGAGCGCTACCGCACCACGCCGCCCGCCGGCCCCGTCGTCATCGCCGGTTCCACCGGCTCCATTCCCGCAACCGCCGGCCTGATCGCGGCCGTGGCGGACCTGCCGAACGGCGTGGTGATCCTGCCGGGGCTCGATCGCTTCATGTCGGATGCCGAATGGCTGCTCGTCGGCCACCATGCGGGCAGCGACGGCGCCCTGAAACCCGATGCCACCGCCCGCAGCCATCCGCAATACGGCCTCCACCGCCTGCTCGCCCGCATGGGCTGCACACGTGCGGATGTCGACTTGCTCGGCACACCACCCGAAGCGCTGGAATACCGCTCGCAGGTCCTCTCCAGCGCCTTCCTGCCGACCCAGGCAACATCCGGCTGGGGCGAGGTTCGCGGCATGCTCGATGCGGGCCGCCTGGCCGGGGCCTTCGAGGCCGTGTCGCTCGTCGAGGCGGCCAACGAGCGAGAGGAGGCGGTGGCGATCGCGATTGCGCTGCGGCTGGCGCTGGAGGATGGCGAGGACACCCAGGCGGCACTGATCACGCCCGACCGCAAGCTCGGCCGGCGCGTGGCGGCGGAGCTTGCCCGCTTCGGTATCGAGGCGGACGATTCGGCCGGCACACCGTTGCTTTCCACACCGCAGGGCACGCTCCTGCGTCTCCTCAACGAGGCAGCACTGCGGCCGGGCGACCCGGTGCCACTCGTCGCGCTGCTGAAACACCCCCTCGCCCGCTTCGGCCTGCCCGCAGCGGACCTGGCCGTCGCCGTAGCGGCGCTGGAACTGACAGCGCTGCGCGGCGGCACGGCCGAGATCGACATCTCCACGCTCGAACCGCTGCTAGAGGCCGCGCTTGCCCGTCAGGCACTGGATCGCCACCCGCCGGAGTGGCGCACGGCGCTTTCCGAGGCTGCCATCCCCCTTGCCCGCGATCTCGCACGCCGTATCGCCGAAGCGGTCGAGCCGCTTGCCGGCGCGCTCGTGCAGGAAAGCCGCACGGGGCGACGCTTCTCCTCGAAGCTTCCGGTCTCCGACTGGTCGGAACGGACCGGCCGGGTGCTCGAAGCGGCGGCGGTGGACGAACAGGGCAACCTTGCCGCCCTCTGGTCCGGCGAGGCTGGCGACAGCCTGGCGAACCTCCTCAAGAGCGTGATCGAGACGGACGGGCAGATCGAGGCCGATGGGCCGCAATGGTGCGACATCATCGAGGCGCTGGCGGCCAGCGAGAGCGTCAAGCCGCGCTCCATGCGCCATCCGCGCGTCTTCATCTTCGGCGCGCTCGAATCGCGCCTGCAGAGCGTCGATACGGTGGTGATCGGTGGGCTCAACGAGGGCACCTGGCCGGGGCAGGCGGCGAACGACGCCTTCCTGTCGCGCGTCATGAAGGTGGAGATCGGCCTGGAGCCGCCGGAACGGCGCATCGGACAGCTCGGCCACGACCTGCAGATGGCCGCAGCCGCGCCGAAACTGGTACTGACGCGGGCGCTGCGCAACGGCACCGCACCAACCGTCGCCTCGCGCTGGCTGCAACGGCTCATCGCCGTCGGCGGCCCCACCCTTGCCGCAGACCTCAGGGCGCGCGGAAAAAGTCTCATCGACTGGGCGAACGAGATTGATCGCAGCCCGTCCGTACCGACCGCCCGGCGCCCGGCGCCGCATCCGCCGGCCGAGCTGCAGCCGAAGAAATACTCGTTCAGCGAAGTGGGGCGCCTCCGGCGCGACCCCTATGCGATCTATGCCCGCCATATCCTGCGCCTCGACCCGGTCGCTCCCTTCAATCTCGATCCGGGGCCGGCCGAGCGCGGCTCGCTTTACCATCGTATCGTCGATCGTTTCGTGCGCGAGGAAGCGAGCGGCGAGCCCTTCGCCCTCATCGGCCGCATCCTTGCGGAAGAATTCGACGCTGTCGCCCTGCCCCCGCATATCGATGCCGTCTGGCGGCCGCGCTTTGCCGCCGTCGCCCGCGCATTCGTCCACTGGCACCTCGAGCGGGCAGGCGGCGTGCGCGAGAGCCTGACGGAGGTGCCGGCCTCGCTCAATCTTTCGGTCGGCGGCATCCGCCTGACCGGCATTGCCGACCGCATCGACATTCTGCCGGATGGCGGCGCGGATCTCCTCGACTACAAGACCGGCAGCACGCCGTCGCTGAAGGTGGCGCGGGCGCTGCTCGATCCGCAGCTCGCGCTGGAAGCGGCGGCGATCCGGCGCGGCGCCTTCCGCGGACCGGGGCTTCGCGAGCCGGCGAACCTTCTCTATGTGCGCCTCAAACCCGGCGAACGGTTCAAGGCCGAGCAGGTGAACAACGAGCACGCCAAATCGGCGAACGCCACACCGAAATCCGCGGTCGAGCTTGCCGAGGAAGCGTTGACGGAGCTGGAAAAGCTTCTGACGGGCCTCATCGAAGGCCGCTATGGTTTTGCCTCCCGGCTCATTCCCGAACAGGAACGGGACTATGGCGGGGAATACGACCATCTGGCGCGCGTCGCCGAATGGTCCTCGGCGGAAAGCAACGGGGAGAGCGAGGATGCTTGAGGACGATCGGCCCGCCTCCGCCGAGCCCGCCGCCTGGCTGAGCTGGACCACGCAGAAACAGGCGACGGCCTCCGATCCCGCCCGCTCGGCCTGGGTTTCGGCCAATGCCGGCTCGGGCAAGACCCATGTGCTGACGCAGCGCGTGATCCGCCTGCTTCTCGCCGGTTGCCGGCCCTCCGCCATCCTCTGCCTCACCTATACCAAGGCTGCGGCTTCCGAAATGTCGAACCGCGTCTTCGAGCGGCTGGCCGAATGGGCAACGCTCTCCGACGAAGCCCTGTCGGCGCGCGTGGCGGCGATCGAGGGCAGAGAGCCGGACCTGTTCAAGCTTGCCGAGGCGCGCCGCCTCTTCGCGCGTGCGCTCGAAACGCCGGGCGGGCTGAAGATCCAGACGATCCACGCCTTCTGCGAGGCACTGCTGCACCAGTTTCCGCTGGAAGCCAATGTCGCCGGCCACTTCTCCGTGCTCGACGACCGGGCCGCGGCCGTGCTGCTGGCCGATGCCCGCCGGACACTGCTGACCGCGACGACGAACGAGGACGACAGCACACTGGCGGCCGCCTTCGCCACCGTGCTCGACATTGCCGACGACACCGGGCTGGAGCGGCTGATCGCCGATATCGTGGCGAGCCGCGGACAGATCCGTGAGTTCCTGGACAGCGCCGCGAAGGCGGGCGGCATGGATGCCGTGCTGCGCCGGGAAACCGGGCTCGACCCGCACGAGACGGCAGACGACATCCTCGCCGCATTCTGGCCGCTCGACGGTTTGCAAGGCGCGGTTCTCGAATCCTATCTCGCAGCGGCGGAGAGCCTCGGCAGCGAGACGGTGAAGACCTCCGCCGCGGGCCTGCGCGGCGTAGCCCGGCTCACCGATGCCGAGGCGCAGCGCGCGGCACTGCATGATCTCTTCTTCACCGGCACCGGCTCACCCCGCAGCCTCGACCGATCGTTCCTGTCGAAGAAGGTTCGCGACAGCGCCCCCCATTTCGAAACCGCGCTTCTGGCTGCCCAGGCCCATGTGGTCGCCTGCGACGACCGGTTGCGACGGTTCCGCATGTACGAGGCGACGCGCGCGGCGCTCGTCATCGCCGAGCGGCTGATCGGCGACTACGAAGACCTGAAACGGGCGCGCAGCCTGCTCGACTTCGACGACCTGATCGACCGCACCGCACGGCTGCTCACGCGCGAGCGGGTGAGCGCCTGGGTGCACTACAAGCTCGACCAGGGCATCGACCATATCCTCGTCGACGAGGCGCAGGACACCAGCCCGCGGCAATGGCAGATCGTCAAATCCCTGACGGACGATTTCTTTGCCGGCGACACGGCGCGAGGCCGCGACCGCACGATCTTTGCGGTCGGCGACGAGAAGCAGTCGATCTACTCCTTCCAAGGCGCCCGGCCGGAGCGGTTTGCCGAGGAAGGCCGCGAAGTTCTTCGTCGGACGCAGGCGGCGGAAACCGCCTTCAGCCCGATCCGGCTGCTGCTCTCCTTCCGCTCGACACGCGAAGTGCTCTCGGCGGTCGACCAGGTCTTTCTCGACCCCGCCAATGCGCGCGGCCTGACGCCTGACGGCAGCGAGATCGTGCATGCCTCCAACCGCGGGCGCGAACCGGGCGCGGTCGATATCTGGGAGGTGATCGCCGCCCCGCCGGGTCTTGACGAGGAGGACTGGACAGCGCCCTTCGACGCGGTGGCCGAGGAGGCGCCGATCAACGTGCTGGCCCGGCGCATCGCCGATACGCTCGCGGCCTGGATCGGCCGGGAGACGGTGACGGAAAAGGGTAAGACGCGGCCCATGGCGGCCGGCGACGTCATCGTGCTGGTGCGCAAGCGCGATGCCTTCGTCAATGCGCTGACGCGCACCCTGAAGCAGCGCCACAATCTCCCTGTCGCCGGCGCCGACCGGCTGGTGCTGACGAAGCACATCGCGGTGCAGGACCTGATGGCGCTCGGCCGCTTCGCCGTTCTGCCGGAGGACGACCTTTCGCTGGCAGCGCTCCTGAAGAGCCCGCTGTTCAATCTCGACGAAGAGGCGCTGTTTGCGCTGGCGGCGCGGCGCGGCGAACGGCAGGGCCTCTGGGCGCGCCTGACGGAGGCTGCGGAAGAAGACGCTGTGCTGGCCGGCATCGTGCGGCGCCTCAGGGACGTGCTGCGCGATGCGCAGGGCCAGGCCGTACACGATTTCTATGCGCGTATTCTCGGTGCCGGCGGCGGGCGGCGGGCCTTTCTCGCCCGGCTCGGGACGGAAGCCGGCGAAATCATCGACGAGTTCCTGACATTCGCGCTGGAGCAGGAGGAGAACGGCCTGCCGGGCCTGCAGGCGTTCGTCTCCACGCTGGAGCTCGAAGCCCCGACCGTCAAGCGCGAGCAGGACAAGGCGCGCGGCGAGATCCGCATCATGACGGTGCATGCCGCCAAGGGCCTGGAGGCGCCGGTGGTCTTCCTCGTCGACGGCGGCGCAAAACCCTTCAGCCCCAGCCACATGCCGCACCTGCGTTTTCTCTCGGCACCCGGCCTTGCCGGCGGCCTGCCGGCCTGGCTGCCGCTCAAGGATCTCGGCAACGCGCTGACGGTGGCCGATGCGGAGCGCATCAAGGACAGCGCGGAAGAGGAATACCGCCGCCTGCTCTACGTGGCGATGACCCGCGCGGCGGATCGCCTCGTCGTCTGCGGCTATCGCGGCCGGCTGGAGAACAAGGACACCTGGCATCAGATGATCACGGCGGCGCTTTCTGCCGATGGTGCGCGGTGCGTTGAAAAGACCTTTTCGACGGCAGGCGAGAGCTGGCCGGGATTTTCCTGGCGCGAGGCCGGGGCGGCGACCCTGGAGGCGGCCACCACGGCTCCCGTCGAGGACAAGGTGAAGGTTACGCTTCCTGAAGCATTGGGTCGTCCCCTGCCACCGCAGAAATCATTGCCGCGACCGCTCAGCCCCTCGGGTGCGGCAGCAGTGATCGAGACGGATGCGGCGGACCTCCTGGTGCCCTCGGCGCTCTTCGGTCGGAAGGGTAGCGTTCCGGGCGCCGGCATTGCGATGGAGCGAGGGCGCATCCTGCACCGTTTCCTCCAGGTCCTGCCCGCCTTCGCTGACGCGGAACGGCCCGCAGCAGCGCGGCGCTATCTCGAACGGGCGGCCGCCCACTGGCCGGAAAGCGCGCGGACCTCGCTGGTCGAAGCGGCGCTCGCGGTGATCGGCGACGAAGACCTCGCCGCGATCTTTTCACCGGCCGCCCGCGCAGAGGTATCGATCATGGGCACGCTGACGCTCGGCAGCCGGGACTATGCGGTCTCCGGCCGCATCGACCGCATGGCGATCACCGACGCGGCTGTCGAGATCGTCGATTTCAAGACGAACCGTGTGCCACCGGCCTCGCATGCCGACATTCCCTTCGAGCACCGGGCGCAGCTTGCGATCTACCGCGCGATCCTTATGCCACTCTATCCGGCGCGGGAAATCCGCTGCGGGCTGATCTATACGGAGGCGGCGAAAACCTATTGGCTGGACGCCGGCCTGATGGAGGCAAGCCTTGCCGAACTCGCCTCGAAGTGAGATACCGGACGGGACGACCGGTCGCCTTCCGGCCACCGGCAGAGCGGTGTCAGGCCTTGAAACCAGCCCGCGCCAGCATCACATTGAGTACAACGATCACCATCCAAGGAGAGCCTCATGGCTACCGTAAAAGTCGACCAGTCCAACTTCCAGACTGAAGTTCTCAATTCCGCAGAGCCTGTCATCGTCGATTTCTGGGCTGAATGGTGCGGCCCGTGCAAGATGATTGCCCCCGCGCTCGAGGAAATTTCGACGGAACTCGCCGGCAAGGTGAAGGTCGCCAAGCTGAACATCGACGAGAACCCGGAACTGGCCGCCCAGTATGGTGTGCGTTCCATTCCGACGCTCGCCATGTTCAAGGGCGGCGAAGTCGCGGACATCAAGGTCGGCGCCGCGCCGAAGACGGCCCTTTCGAGCTGGATTTCCAGCGCAGCCTGATTGGCCAGCATGACTGGATACGAGAAAGCCCGGCTTCGGCCGGGCTTTTTTGTGCTCAGGTGGGGGGCGTTCCGTTGTCGGCAAGAACATCGCCGACGAGGTAGAGCGAACCGCCGATCAGGATGCGCGGCGGCACCTCGTCCTCTTCGGTGATGCGGGCGATTTCGGCGAGCGCATCGGCAACGGTCGACAGCGGCTGGGCCTCAAGGCCGGCGCGGGCCGCGTCATCGGCAAGCGCAAGAGGATCAAGGCCGGCATCGGAGCCGCGGATCGGCACGGTGAAGACCCGTTCGGCAAGACCACCGAACGGCTCGAAATAGCCGACCGGATCCTTGGTGTTGATCATGCCGGTGATGAGGAAGAGCGGGCGCGGCTCGCGCTCCTCGAAATTCGCCATGGTTTCGGCGATAACCTGGCCGGCACCGGGATTGTGCCCGCCATCGGCCCAGATCTCGCTGCCCCGCGGGGCAAGCCGCAGAAGCGCACCATCCGTCAGCCGTTGCAGGCGGCCCGGCCATTCGACGCGAGCAAGGCCCTGCTCCAGCGCCTGCTCGGAAACGGCAAAGCCGGCAGCCTTGACGGCGCGGATCGCCGCGGCGGCGTTGGCATATTGGTGGCGGCCAGGCAGGCGCGGCAACGGCAGGTCGGCAAGGCCGAATTCGTCCTGATAGACCAGGCGGCCGAACTCCTCATGCGCCATGAAATCCTGGCCATAGACCGCATGCGGGCAACCAAGCCGCTCGGCGGTCTCGACCAGCACATCGCGGGCCGCCTCTTCCGACTGATAGCCGATGACGACGGGCGCGCCGCGCTTCATGATGCCCGCCTTCTCCGCTGCGATCAGCTCGACCCGGTCGCCGAGATAGGCCTGATGGTCGAGCGAGATCGGCATGATCACCGAAACGGCGGGGCGCGGAATGACATTGGTCGCATCAAAGCGCCCACCGAGGCCGACCTCGATGATCGCCACGTCGGCCGGATGCTCGGAGAAGAGCAGGAAGGTGACAGCGGTCAGGATTTCGAAAACGGTGATCTTTTCGCCGCCATTGGCCTCCGCCACGCGGCGCACCGCATCGGCGAGCACGGCATCGCCGACCAGAGCCCCGCGTTCCCCCTTGACGGCGAGACGGTAGCGCTCATGCCAGTTGACGAGATGGGGAGAGGTGTGGACGTGAACGCCGAGGCCTTCGGCCTCCAGGATCGCGCGGCAGAAGGCGGTGACGGAGCCCTTGCCATTGGTGCCGGCCACATGGATGACCGGCGGCAGTTTCAGGTGCGGATCGCCGAGCGCGGCAAGCAACCGCGTGATGCGGTCCAGCGAAAGATCGAACCCCTTGGGATGGAGACCGAGAAGCTTCTCGATCTCCGCTGCCGCTTCGCTGGCCGATACCGTCGTCATGCCGCTCTCCGCCGATCCGGCTTACTGGGCCGCGATGGCGACCGCGCCATTGGTGAGCGATGCGGTCGCCGGCTTCTTCATCAGGATCTTCAGAAGGCGGGCGAGCGTATCGGGAATGTCATGGCGATTGACGACGAGATCGACCATGCCGTGTTCCAGAAGGTATTCCGAGGTCTGGAAGCCTTCAGGCAGCTTCTCGCGGATCGTCTGCTCGATGACGCGCTTGCCGGCAAAGCAGATTTCGGCGCCCGGCTCGGCAAGGTGGATATCGCCCAGCATGGCGTAGGACGCCGTCACGCCGCCGGTCGTCGGGTTGGTGAGCACGACGATATAGGGCTGGCCCGCTTCCTTGAGCATCTCCACGGCGACCGTGGTGCGCGGCAGCTGCATCAGCGAAAGGATGCCTTCCTGCATGCGCGCGCCGCCCGAGGCGGGAAACATGACGAGCGGGCACTTTTCGGCAATCGCCCGTTCGAAGGCCTTGATGATCGCCTCGCCTGCGGCAATGCCGAGCGAGCCGCCCATGAAATTGAACTCGTGCACGACGGCGACCAGCTTGACGCCGCGCATCTTACCGACGCCGGCGACAATCGTGTCTTCGAGGTCGGTCTTGATCCGGCTATCCTTCAGGCGATCCGTGTACTTCTTCGAATCGCGGAACTTCAGCGGATCCTGCGCGACCTTCGGCTGCTGCAGGGCTTCGTAGACGCCATCGTCGAAGAGATCCTTGAGGCGGGCCTTGGCCGGCATCTTCATGTGGTAGCCCGAGGCGGGAATGACCCACTTGTTCTCCTCGAGATCGCGGTGGAACACCATCTCGCCGGTTTCCGGGCACTTGATCCAGAGGTTGTCGGGAACATCCCGGTTGGGGCGGCCGAGCATCGAGTTGATCTTCGGCCGAACGTAATTCGTGATCCAGTTCACGGTCTAGACTCCCGTTAATCTGCGCAATCCCGGGAAAACCGCGTCATGCTTTTCCCGCAATTGCCTTTATCCGATCCCATGTGGGAATTTCACTCCGCCGCCGCAAGGCGCGCGCCGCGCACACCCGAAGCGAGGCTCATCACCAGCGTCTCGACGCCGGCGACGGTGGCGGCGCTGGCCTTGCCGTCCGCCGTCAGGCTGGAAGCGATCTGGTTGACAATCGCGGTGCCGACGACGACGCCATCCGCCGAGGCGCCGATGGCGCGGGCATGGTCCGCCGTCTTGACGCCGAAGCCGACGCAGACCGGCAGCTTCGTATGCGCCTTGATGCGGCCGACTGCGCCACCGATCAGCGAGGGATCCGGCAGGGCCGAGCCGGTGATGCCGTTCATCGATACGTAGTAGACGAAGCCGGAGGTGTTCTTCAGGACCGCCGGCAGGCGTTTCTCGTCCGTCGTCGGCGTTGCCAGGCGAATGAAGTTGATACCCTTGGCGAGCGCCGGCAGGCAGAGTTCGTCATCCATTTCCGGCGGCAGGTCGACGACGATGAGGCCGTCGATGCCGGCTTCCAGCGCCTCGTCGAGGAAACGATCGACGCCGTAGATGTAGATCGGGTTGTAGTAGCCCATCAGCACGATCGGCGTCGCATCGTCACCCTTGCGGAAGTCGCGCGCCATCTGCAGCGTCTTGGCGAGCGTCTGCCCGCCCTTCAGCGCGCGCTGGCCGGCCAGCTGGATGGCTGGGCCGTCGGCCATCGGATCGGAGAAGGGCATGCCGAGTTCGATGACGTCGGAGCCTGCCTTCGGCAGCGCTCTCATGATCTCGAGCGAGCTGGCATAATCCGGATCGCCGCCCATGAAATAGGTCACAAGGGCCGGGCGACCTTCGGCGGCGAGATCCGCGAAGCGTTTGTCCATGCGTGCGGTCATCTTAGAGCTCCATACCGAGGATCTTGCCGACGGTGAAGATGTCCTTGTCACCACGGCCGGAGAGGTTCATCAGGATGATCTGGTCCTTGCCCATTTTCGGCGCGCGCTTGATCACTTCGGCAATGGCGTGGCTCGGCTCCAGCGCCGGGATGATGCCTTCGAGCTTGGTCAAGAGCTGGAAGGCTTCCAACGCCTCGTCGTCCATGATCGGCACATATTCGGCACGGCCGATCTGGTGGAGCCAGGCGTGCTCCGGGCCGATGCCCGGGTAGTCGAGGCCGGCGGAAATCGAATGGCCTTCCTTGATCTGGCCGTCGGCATCCTGCAGCAGATAGGTGCGGTTGCCGTGCAGAACGCCCGGCGAGCCGGCGGTCAGCGAGGCACAGTGTTCGTCGCCGTCAAGCCCCTTGCCACCCGCTTCAACGCCGACGATCTGGACGTTCTTGTCATCCAGGAAGGGGTGGAAGATGCCGATCGCATTGGAACCGCCGCCGACGGCAGCGATGACCATGTCCGGCAGGCGGCCTTCGGCTTGCAACAGCTGCTCGCGGGCTTCCGTGCCGATCACGGCCTGGAAGTCGCGTACCAGTTCCGGATAGGGATGCGGGCCGGCGGCGGTGCCGATCAGGTAATAGGTGTCCTCGACATTGGTGACCCAATCCCGCAGAGCCTCGTTCATGGCGTCCTTCAGCGTGCCGTGTCCGGCGGTGACCGGGCGCACGTCGGCACCGAGCAGCTTCATGCGGAAGACGTTCGGCGCCTGGCGCTCGACATCCGTCGCGCCCATGTAGACGACGCAGGGGAAGCCGAAACGCGCGGCGACCGTCGCCGAGGCCACGCCGTGCTGGCCGGCACCGGTTTCCGCGATGATGCGCGTCTTGCCCATGCGCTTGGCGAGAAGGATCTGGCCGATACAGTTGTTGATCTTGTGCGAGCCGGTGTGGTTCAGCTCCTCGCGCTTGAAATAGATCTTCGCGCCGCCGAGATGCTGCGTCAGGCGCTCGGCATAATAAAGCGGGCTCGGACGGCCAATATAGTGCGCACCAAGCTCCTTCAGCTCCGCCTGGAAGGCCGGATCGGTCTTGGCCTTGTTCCACTCTTCCTGAAGATCGAGGATCAGAGGCATCAGGGTTTCGGCGACGAAACGACCGCCGAAAATGCCGAAACGGCCGTCCTCGTCCGGACCTTCACGGTACGAATTCAGGTTGGGTGACTGGTTCACTTGCCTCTCCCTGCAACGGTTTCGCGTTCCGCTTCCCGTGCCGCTTCAAAAAATGCATCCATCAGGCCGAGATCCTTGACGCCCGGGGCGCTCTCGACCCCGGAACTGGCGTCGATGCCCGGCGCGCCGGTCAGCCTTATGGCCTCGGCGAGGTTATCCTTGTTCAACCCACCGGAAAGCATGTAATCGACGCTTCCGTCAAGCAAATGCATGAGCGTCCAGTCGAAGGAGACGCCATTGCCGCCAGGAAGCTCCGAGCCCGCCGGCGGCTTCGCATCGAAGAGGAACCGGTCGGCAATGCCGATATAGGGATCGATCTTCTTCAGATCGTCCGCCTCGCGCACCGAAAAGGCCTTTATGACAGGCAGGCCGTAGACGGCCTTGACGTTCAGGACGCGCTCCGGGCTTTCGCTGCCGTGCAGCTGAAGGATATCCGGCGAGAGCTGGTCGACGATCTCGTCGAGGGCGTCATTGTCAGCATTGACAGTGACGGCAACGATCTTCACCCGGCCGCGCACCCGATCCGCAAGACGACCGGCGTCGGACGGCTCGATGTTGCGCGGGCTCTTGGGAAAGAAGATGAAGCCGATATGGGTGGCGCCGAGCGCAACGGCCCTGTCGACGGCCTCTTCGGTCTTCAGCCCGCAGATTTTGATGTCGAGTGACGTTTCACGTTTCATGGGCGCAGGGAGTCGCATGAATCACCCGAAGAGTCGAGCCGAAAGACGGCATCCGACCCTCGGGAAACGCCGCCCTTGCGCAGGCTTCGAACGGGCCCATATGGAGGGGGACCCTAGTTTGGAGATCCCCATGCGGCTTATCATTGCCATCCTGCTGCCCTTCCTCGTGTTTTTCACCATCGGGCGGCCGATTGCCGGCATCATCTGCCTCATCCTGCAGATCACGCTGATCGGCTGGCTGCCGGCGGCCATCTGGGCAGCCTATGCGCTGGGGCAGTACAATACGGACAGGAAAATCCGCGAGGCGCTGGCCGATCGCGGCCGCTGACCAGTCCTTCCGGTCAAAACCGCTTCAGCCGAAATCAACCGCATGCAGCAGGCTGCCATTGCGCTTCAGCCAGCGCTTGGCATCCTCGGTCTTCGGGCAGAGCTGCTCGCACAACGCCCAGAAGGCCGGGCTGTGGTTCATTTCCCTGAGATGCGCCACCTCGTGGGCGGCGAGATAATCGATCACGCCAGGCGGCGCCATGGCGATGCGCCAGGAGAAGCTGAGTGCGCCATCCGCCGAGCAGGAGCCCCAGCGGCTGCGGGTATCGCGCAGCGTCAGCGACTTCACGCGTTTGCCGATGCGGCCGGCATGCACGGCGACGAGCCGTTCCAGCTCCAGCCGGGCCTCCTTCTTCAGGAAATCGCAGATACGACGGGGAATGCTCTCCTCCATGCCGCCGACGCGCAGCACCGCCTCATCATCGACAACCAGGGCCTCCGTCAGGCCGCGCAGGCGGCCGGTCGCCTCGATGCGGTGGGAGACGCCGCGGATCATCACGTAGCCGCCGTCCATGAGTTCGTTCGTCGTGCGGAACTTGGCGAGCTTCGTCATCAGCCAGCCCTGGTGACGATCGAGGAAATCGCGGATTTCGCGCTCGGCAATGCCGCTCGGCACCGTCATGCGCAGTGCCCGCCCGCCCGGCTCGATGCGCAGGGTCAGCCGTGCCGCGCGAAAATCCCGCCTTATGGTGAGCGGCAGGCGCTTGCCGTTGACGTCCATTTCCCGCCGCTCCGGTGGAGGCGGCGTCTTCAGGGCCTTTCTGGGCTTGCGAAGCGAGGAGAACATACTGCCTTTCATAGCCGATTCGGCTGAAACTGGAATGCCCCGACGAAAAACCGGCGCTCAAGGCGCCGGTCTTCATCTCATCCGCTCAGACGATGTCAGGTCGCCGGAAAGCCCGGAACGTCGCCCTGGCCGTTGGCGCGGCGCTCGCGCATGAAGCGGTCGAATTCTTCCTGATCCTTTGCCCGGCGAAGCTCGCGGACATAGGAGTCGAATTCTTCACGCATCTCGTCGAGCTTGCGGCGTTCCTCGTCGAGGCGGGAGAGCTCGGCATCGCGCCAGTCGTCGAAGGCGACATTGCCAGTGGCGCTACGGAAAGCGGAACCACCGCGGCGGCCGAACTTGCCCCGGCAGGAGGCGAACATGCCATCGACGGTGTCGTTGGCGTCTTTCTTGAAGGATTTCAGACGGTCGCCGAAGATGATGTAGGCGAGCATGGCAAGGCCGAGCGGCCAGAACACCACGAAGCCGAGCACCATCAGGGCGATGGTCGCAGGCGTCCAGTCCGGACGAATGAGCGCTGACTGGTTCATGTGCAATCTTCCTCACGATCGACGGAAACCACCTCGGTTTCCGGTGAATCCGATGTGGTTAGACCGCCCATCGCATTCAAGACGATGCCCTGTGAATTCGGGCAAGCGCCTGAAAGAGGACTGAAAAATCAGGCGCCGCCGCTGGCCTTGCCACCCTTGATGACGCGCGGCGCGGCCGGCTTCACCTTTGCGCTGCGGGCATGTTCGGCAATGAAGGAGAGGATGCGCGGAGCAATCTCCCGGCGGAAACGCGAACCGTTGAAGACGCCGTAGTGACCGACATCCGGCTGCATGTAATGCATGCGCATGTCATCGGGAATGTTGGTGCAGATCGTCTGCGCCGCCTTCGTCTGGCCGACGCCCGAGATATCGTCGTTCTCGCCCTCGACGGTGAGCAGCGCCACCTTGCGGATCGCCGTCGTGTCGACGGGACGCCCGCGGTGCATCATCTCACCCTTCGGCAGCGCGTGTTTCATGAACACGGTCTCGACCGTCTGGAGGTAGAATTCGGCGGTGAGATCCATGACGGCAAGATATTCGTCGTAGAAGTCACGATGCTTTTCAGCCGCGTCGCCGTCGTTCTTCACGAGGTGGGCGAAGAATTCCTTGTGGGCGATGACATGGCGGTCGAGGTTCATCGACATGAAGCCCGATAATTGCAGGAAGCCCGGATAGACCATGCGCATGAAGCCGGGCTGCGGCCACGGAACGGGCATGATGACATTGTCGCGGAACCATTCGATCGGCTTTTCTTCCGCCAGCTTGTTGACGGCGGTCGGGTTGATGCGCGTGTCGATCGGCCCGCCCATCAGCGTCATGGTCGAGGGCGACAGCGGGTCGTTGTCGGCTTCCATGACCGCAACGGCCGCCAGCACCGGTACTGCCGGCTGGCAGACGGCGACGACATGGGTATCCGGCCCCAGCGCATGCAGCATCTGGATGACGTAGTCGATATAGTCGTCGAGATCGAAACCGCCGTCCGACAGCGGCACCATGCGCGCATCCACCCAGTCGGTGATGTGGACCTCCGCATGCGGCAGCAGCGCCTCGACCGTACCGCGCAGCAGCGTCGCATAGTGGCCCGACATCGGCGCGACGATCAGGACCTTCGGGTCCTTGCGATGACCGGCCGGCAAACAGCGCTCGAAATGGATGAGATTGCATAACGGGCGCTGCCAGACGATCTTTTCGTGCACGGAAACGCTCTGGCCGTCGATGAGCGTGGTGGGAAGATCGAATTCAGGCTTGCCGTAGCGCCGGGTGGTGCGCTCGAGAACCTCGAAGCCGGCAGCCATGGTGCGGCCGAAATAGGTATGGGAAACCGGATTGAGCGGGTTGCGGAAGGCGATGCGCATCTGGTCCGCCACAGCGCGCCAGGGCGCCATCACCGCATGGTTGAGTTCGTAGAGCTGATAATACATCGGACGCGATACCCCATTCTGGGTGCGGGGCTGAGCGCCCTCTGCACCGTGTCACCCCGGTTTCCGCAGATGCGAAAAGACTAACATGTTTTCGCTGCGTGGCAACACGCCGCACGGACATCCTAAACCTGTGAACCTTTCGCGGGCATGAACGGATTTCAGGCTTTTCATCGCGTTTTCGACGTTCCGCCGGCCTTTTTCAGCCCGCCACACGCACAATCGCCTTGATCAGACCCGATTTTTCGGTCGCCCACCGAGAAAGGTCGACCGGGACATGTGCAAGCGTGGTGCGATGGGTCACCAGCGCCTCGACCGGCACGCGGCCGGCGCGGATGTTCTCCATCACATGCTCGAAATCGACACGTGTGGCATTGCGGCTGCTGATCAGCATCATTTCGCGCTTGTGAAACTCCGGGTCGGAAAAACGGATCTCTTCCTTCACCACGGAAACCAGCACGAGCGCACCGCCATGGGCGACATGGTGGAAGGCAGCCTCCATGGATTTCGCATAACCCGTCGCATCGAAGACGACATCGAAGCCTTCACCGCCTGTGGCCGCGAGCACCGCGGCCGCCGCATCGGAGCCGGCAAGGATGCCCTTCACCAGGCCAAAACGCTCCGCCGCCATGGCAAGCCGCTCGGTCGAAGTATCCATCAAGGTGACGTCATGACCGGCAATACGCGAGAAGAGCGCCGTACCGAGCCCGATCGGGCCGGCGCCGATGACAAGGGCGCGCGAACCGGCGGGCGCCAGGGACCGGCGCACCGCATGGGCACCGATCGCCAGGAATTCCACGGTCGCCGCCGCCTCCAGCGAGAGGCCGTCGGCCGGATAGAGATTGTCCGCCGGCAGCAGGATCTCCTCGCAGAAGGCGCCGTCGGTATGCACGCCGAGCACGCGGATCGCCGTGCAGCAGTTCGGTTTGCCCTGCCGGCAAGCCACGCAGGTGCCGCAGGAAAGATAGGGATTCACGACGACGGATGCACCGGCAACAAGCTGGCTCGAGCCCGGATCGAGGACGGTGGCCGAGACCTCGTGGCCCATCACCCGGGGATAGTCGAGGAACGGGTGCTTGCCCTCGAAGATATGATAATCGGTGCCGCAAATGCCGACATGGCTGACGGCGACGCGCACCCAGCCCTCCGGCAGGCCGGTGGGGCTCTCACGCTCGACCGCTTCGAGGCGACTGGGTTCCACACAGACGACAGCTTTCATCTCAACGGCTTCCGCGACGGCGCAGCTGATCGAAATAGACGATGACGATGATGAGGAGCCCCGTGATGATGCGCTGCCAGAAGGAGTTGATGTTGAGGAGGTTCGCGCCGTTGTTGATGGTTGCGAGGATGAAGGCGCCGAGCAGCGGCCCGTGCACCGAGCCGACCGCGCCGAAGAGGCTGGTTCCGCCGATCACCGACGAGGCGATCGCTTGCAGCTCCCAGCCTTCCGCCTGCGTGGCATTGCCGATGCCGATGCGCGAGGCAAGCAGCAGGCCGACAAAGGCGGCGCAGGTCGCCGACAGGATATAGGCGAGGTAGATGGTGCGGTTGACATTGACGCCGGAAAGGCGCGCCGCCTCGCTGTTCGAGCCGACCGCGAAGAGATAACGGCCCCAGCGCGAGAGATGCAGGAAGACGAAGGCGGGGATGGCCACCAGGATGACCATCCAGAACAGGCTCGGCACGCCGAGGAAATCGGCGCGGGAGAAATTCGTGAAACCCTCGTGGCTGATCGAGATCGTCGAGCCGTTGGTGATGAGCAGGCCGATGCCGCGCAGCGAGGTCAGCGTCGCCAGCGTGATGATGAAGGGCGGCAGGCCCATGCGCACGATGCCGAAGCCGTGGAAGGCGCCAATGGCGACGCCGATCAGCAACGTCAGGATGATCGACAGCCAGAGCGGCACGCCGGCCTGCAGCAGCCAGGCGACGATGACGCTGGTGAAGCCGACGATGGCCCCGACCGAGAGGTCGATACCGGCGGTGATGATGACGAAGGTCTGGCCGACTGCCAGGATTGCCGTCATCGCCCCCTGGCGCAGCAGGTTGCTGATGTTGTTCGGTGTCCAGAAGGCATTGGTCGAAAGGCCGAGCAGCAGCCAGAGGAACAGCAGCAGCCCGAGAAGGGTCAGGCCGAGCAGGATGTTCGTGCCCTTCCTGGGGGCCGGTGCGCTTTCCGTCGTCGTTTCCACGCTCATGTTCTTCTCCCTTTTTTCGCGCGGCGATTCAGATGCCGATGGCCTGGGTCAGGACGTCCTCATGGGTGGCCGCCCGGTGGTCGTGGCTGGCGACGAGCCGGCCGCCCCTGAAGACATGCAGCCGGTCGGAAAGTTCATAGACTTCCGGCAAGTAGGACGAGATGAGGATGATGCCGGCGCCCTGCTTCAGGAGTTCGCCGAACAGGCGGTAGATTTCCGCCTTGGTGCCGACATCGACGCCGACGGTCGGCTCGTCGAAGATGAACAGCCGCGCACCGTGGCTCAACCACTTGCCGATGACGATCTTCTGCTGGTTGCCGCCGGACATGGCGGAAGCGAGCACGTGGCGCGACGGCGTCTTGATACGCAAATCGCGGATCTGGCGGTCGGCATTCGCGGCCTCGTCGCCGCGGCGGATCGTCAGGCCCGAGCTCAGCTTCCTGAAGACCGGCAGGTTGATGTTGAGGCCGATCGGCAGGTTGAGGCAGAGACCCTGGTCGCGCCGGCTTTCCGGGGCAAGCGCGATGCCGAGGTCCATCGCCTGGCGCTCGTTGCGGATATCGACCTTCGCGCCATCCCAGAAGATCTCACCGGCCGAGATCGGCTGGCGACCATAGAGGCCGAGGGCAAACTCGCTGCGGCCGGCACCGATGAGGCCGTAGAGGCCGACGATCTCGCCGGCGCGCACGGAAAGCGACACATCGCTGAAACCCGGGCCGGACAGTCCACGCGTCTCGACGATGACCTTGCCGGCCGGTACCTTTTCCTTGTGGTAGATCTGTTCGATCGAGCGGTTGATCATCAGCGCGATCAGCTCGTTCTCATTGGTCTCGCCGATCAGGCGCGTGCCGACATGGGTGCCGTCGCGCAGCACCGAGACGCGGTCGGCCAGCTCGAAGACCTCCTCCATGCGGTGGCTGATATAGACGATCGTCACGCCCTGGTCGCGTAGCCGGCGAATGAGACGGAAGAGCTGGGCGGATTCCTGGCGCGTCAGATAGGCGGTCGGTTCGTCGAAGATGAGGAAGCGAATGCCGCGCATCGCAGCCTTGGCGGTGGCGACCAGCTGCTGCTGGCCGATGGTGAGGCTGCCGAGGAGCGCGCCGGCGGGAAGCTGGAAGCCGAGATCATCGAGCACCGCCTGAGCCGCACGCTCCATGGCCGCCTTGCGCATCAGGCCGTAGCGGTTCATCTCATCGCCGAGAAACATGTTGGCCGCCACCGAAAGATGCGGGCAGAGCACGACCTCCTGGTGCACGGCATTGATGCCGCGGGAGATCGCCTCGTTCGGGGTCGCCAGCTGCACGGGCTTGCCACACCAGAAGACGTCACCCGCCGTGCGACGGATGACGCCGGTCAGGAGCTTGATGAGGGTGGACTTGCCGGCGCCGTTTTCGCCGACGATGGCGTGGATCTCGCCGGCCAGAAACGTGATCGTCGCCGGTTTCAGCGCTTCCACGAGGCCGTATTTCTTCTGCAGTCCACGCAATTCGAGGATGGGTGCGCCGCGCGGCACCGCTTCGGATTCGGCGAGCTTCGCCTCGTCCTCATGCCGATGGCTGAGCTCTTCCAGGCTGCTCATCGCTGTCTCCTCCTGACTGCGTGGAAAGCGTCCCGCCCGGATCCTGCTGCCCGGGCGGGCAGATCGTCAAATGCTTTGCGGCAAGCGATCAGATCTTCGGGTTGAGCAGGGCGTCGATCTTCGGATCGGCCATGTTCTCCTTGGTCACGAGGTTTGCGCCGGTATCGACGAAGGCTTCGACCTTCTCGCCCTTGGAAACGGCAAGCGCCGTCTTCACGCCGTCATAGCCCATGCGGTAGGGATCCTGCACGACGAGGCCGGCAAGCACCCCTTCCTTGAGGAAACCGACAGTCTTTTCATCGCTGTCGAAGCCGATGACCTTGATCTTCTCGCCGAGCTTGTTTTCCGCGATCGCCTGGCCGACGCCCTGCGCCATGATGAGGTTGGAGGCGAAGACGCCGACGAGGTTCGGGTTCGCGGTGATGAGGTCGGTCATCATGTTGAGGCCGGTCGTGGCCTGGCCGTCCGCATATTTGTCCGCCACCACGGTCAGACCCGGATATTTCGTCTTGATCTGGTCGAGGAAGCCTTCGCGGCGCTGGTCGAGCGAACCGACGCCCGGCAGGCTGGTGATGATGGCGATCTCGCCTTCTTCCTTGCCGGTGGCAGCCTTGATCGCCGCGGCAAGCCCGTCTGCGGCGATGCGGCCACCCTGGACGTTATCCGTCGTCAGGAACGAGGTGAAGGCCTTGGAATCGGCGCCCGAATCGATGCCGATGATCGGGACCGCCTTGGCCGCCTCGTCGACCGGCTTGCCGAGCGCCTTGAACTCCGTCGGCGAGATGACGACGGCGGCCGGGCTGCCGGCCACGGCATTTTCGAGGATGCTGATCTGCCCGTTGATATCGGATTCCGACTGCGCGCCGAGTTCCGGCACGTTGACGCCGAGGTCCTTGCCGGCCGCGCGCGCGCCGGCGAGCACGATCTGCCAGTAGAAGGACGTCGTGTCCTTGACGATGATCGGAATGGTGACATCCTGCGCGAAGGACGCGGCGGGGCTCATGGTGGCGAGGACTGCGGCACCCGCGAGCGCCGTGAAGGCGCGGCGAGACAGAAGCGATCTTACAATGCTCATCAGGTTTCTCCTCTCAAATGCTTCCCGTTCCTGTTGGGATCGTGTCGCGGGAAGCGAACAACTCGATCTTTTATCGATAAAAAACATTTTGTAGTCAGGCTACACCCGTCTGCCTTTGCTGGCAAGCGAAGGACGTTTCACCAGAATGCTGCTCTCGAAAATGCTCCAGTCCATGCCATCCGTCCTCCCAAACGGTGGCCGCCGGGCGGCTAGGCCTGAAAAATCTCGTGCGGGTGCACGACACCCTTCTTCAGAATGATATTGCCATAGAGACGGAACTCCGTCGTGGCGACGATATAGGCCGCCTTCTTCGCCATCTCGTAGAAAGCGAAACGCTCGACCGCATGCACCTTGAAATCACCAGCCAGCCGATGGACGAGATCCTGAAAGGTCGCGCAGACCTCAGGCACCGCGTCGGGATCGCCGACCACCTCCATGCGCCAGGCAGCCTCCGGCACGAAAGTATCGAGCGGCATATGCGCGAGAATGGCTTCCGTGATCGACACGGCATCGACCCCATCCGCCCGGATGACCTTAGGGCCGAGGAAACTCGACGGGAAATTGGCGTCGGCGATGACGATGTCGTCGCCGTGGCCCATGGTCCGGATGGCGTGCAGCAGATCCGGCCCGAGCAACGGATGAATGCCCTTCAACATGCCCTAGCGATCCTCCCAGATCGAAACCCAGATCAAAATCATTGCCGGACGGCGTTTTCCCCGAGTTCCGGCGCAACCACTATATGCGGCTCGAAAGCCGGGTAAATCTCTTTCGGCAGATCCATGCGCGCAAGCGCCATGTTGCGTCGCAGGCTCTGCGGTTTTGCCGTGCCGATCAGCACCGAGGCAACGGCCGGATGATTGAGCGGAAACTGGAGCGCGGGCGCAGCGAGCGGCACGCCACCTTGCTGCGCGATCGCCATCATCGCACCAACCTTGGCCGCGATATCCGGCGTTGCCGGCATGTAGTCGAAATGCGCGCCGTCCACCGGCCCCGTCGCCAGAATGCCGGAATTGAAGACGCCGCCCACCACCAGGGACGTGCCCTTCTTCTCGCATAGCGGCAGCAGGTCCGCAGCGGCCGAACGGTCGAGCAGCGTATAGCGGCCGGCCAGCAGGATGCAGTCGAGATCGGCCTTCGCAAGCACATCGAGGCAGACCGGCACCTCGTTGACGCCAAGCCCATAGGCTTTGATCACGCCTGACGCCTTCAGTTCCTCCAGGGCTTTCAGACCCGTCTCGAGCAGCTGGCGCAGATGGAACGCGTTGCGCTCGGCGCCGTGTGTATAGACGCCGATATCGTGCACATAGAGGATATCGATGCGGTTCAGCCCGAGGCGGGCATGGCTGAGTTCGACGGACCGCATGATGCCGTCGTAGCTGTAGTCGTAGCGCACGTCGAAAGGCAGCGGATCGACGTATCCGTAGCTCGGCACCTTGTCGTCGGCGACGGGAACCATGACGCGGCCGACCTTGCTGGACAGAACCCAGCTGCCGCTCGGCTTGTCGCGCAGGAAATCGCCGGTGCGGCGCTCCGCAAGGCCGAAACCGTACCAGGGCGCAGTATCGAAGTAACGCAGCCCCTCGTCCCAGGCCGCCTCCAGCGTTTCCATCGCCGCATCGCGCGGGCACGCCCGGTAGAGACCGCCAAGCGCTGCGGTGCCGAAACTGAATTCGGTCACAGCCAGGCCTGTCCTGCCGATGGTACGCGTTTTCATCGAACCTCCCGTCGGCGTCCTCTCGCCGTCATTTGTCTTTTATCGACAATAGACAGATTGCCGTCAATGGGTAATATGCAAGAAGGAGGAAACGGGAGGATGACGGCACCGGCATGCCAAGCGGCCGGCGTCTGGCCTTTCGCCCGGGCAGTCAGTAAGGGACGCAACAGCAGACCACAGAACCGGCGGCACCCATGGCCAAACAGAACACCGTCTTCAAAGATGCCTTCAATCGCTGCCTGAAACTCCTGGAGCAGACGCCAAACCTGCCCTCGGAGCCGGAACTCGGCGCCACGCTCGGCGTCAGCCGCACGACCGTCCGCGCGATCCTCACCCGGCTGGAGGAGGCCGGTCTGCTGACCTGGGAGAAGCGGCGCAAGATCGTGCTGCGCAAGCCGGTCGCTGCAGATTATTTTCCGACCGAGGAAACGGATTCGCTTTCCGAGATCATCGAGCGCAGCTTCATGCGCCGCATTCTCGCCGGCGGTGCCGAGCCGGGCATGCAGATCAACGAACTGGAGCTTGCCCGCGAGATCGGAATCGGCACGACGAGCGTACGCGAATTCCTTATCCGCTTCAGCCGGTTCGGCCTGATCGAGAAGCGGCCGAACAGCCATTGGGTGCTGAAGGGCTTCACACGGGACTTCGCGCTCGAATTGACGGAAGTGCGCGAGATGTTCGAGCTGCGCTCGGCCAACGCCTTCGCCCGCCTTCCGGAGGATCATCCAGCCTGGCAGGAACTCGACACGATCGAGGCGATGCACCATGCCATCCTGGCCGATATCGAAAACCGCTACCTCGATTTCTCCGAACTCGACGAGCGCTTCCACCTCCTCGTGCACCGGGCCTCGAAGAACCGCTTCATCGTCGATTTCTACGACGTCATCGCGATCGTCTTCCACTATCACTACCAGTGGAACAAGACGAATGCCCGCGAGCGCAATGCAAGGGCGCTGGAAGAGCACCTTGCCTATATCGCGGCGCTGCGTTCACGCGATCCGATCGAGATCGAGCTGGCCTGCCGGCAGCACCTGAAATCCGCACGCGAAACACTTTTGCAATCGATCAACTGACGAGGACGGCATGGGCACACCCATCCTGCAATTCGGAACCAGCCGCTTCCTGCAGGCGCATGCGGACCTTTTCATCGACGAGGCGCTGAAAAGGGGCGAGGCCCTCGGTCGCATCATGGTCATCCAGACCACGGGCGCCCCGGAACGGGCGGGACGCCTTGCGGCGCTCGCAGCGCCAGGCGGCTATCCGGTGATCATCCGCGGGCGGAAGGACGGGCACGAGGTCAACCGCGAGCAGCGGATCACCAGCGTCGCGCGCACGCTTTCGGCGGCGAACGACTGGGAGACGGTAAGGAAGATCTTTTGCGACGAGGCCGAGGTCGTGCTCTCCAATACCGGGGACACCGGTTACACCGTAGGGCCAGACGATCTCGCCGGCCCTGTCCCGGCTTCCTTTCCCGGCAAGCTGCTGGCGCTTCTCCACGACCGTTTCGCGGCGAACCGGCGCGAGCTGACCCTCCTGCCCTGCGAGCTCGTTTCGCGGAACGGCGATGTGCTGAAGCGGCTTATCCTCGACCTGCAGGGCGATCGTTACCCGGAGTCCGATTTTCGCAACTGGCTGTCCGAAGGCGTGATCTGGGGCAATACGCTGGTCGACCGCATCGTTTCCGAACCGCTGGAACCGGCCGGGGCCATCGCGGAGCCCTACGCGCTCTGGGCGATCGAGACCCAGCCGGGCCTGACGGTGCCGTGCAGACATGCGGACATCCGCCTTGTCGACGACCTGACACCCTACGAGAAGCTCAAGCTGCACATCCTCAATCTCGGCCATACGGTGCTGGCGGACATCTGGCTGGCGGAGAAAAGGCCGAAGGAGGAGACAGTCAAAGCCATTCTCGCCGAGGCCGACGTCCGGCAGAGGCTTCTGTCGATCTACCACGACGAGGTGGTACCCGGCTTTGCCGACAGGGGGCTCGGCCGGGAGGCGGAAGCCTACGTCGCAGCGACCCTGGAGCGCTTCGACAATCCCTTCCTCGAGCACCGCCTCAGCGACATCGCCAACCACCATGCGGAGAAGCGCGTTCGCCGCATCGGCGATTTCCTAGCCTGGGCACCGGGTGTGCCGATGCCAAGGCTGGCTGCAATTACCGGTGGTCAGTAGCCACCGCCGCGCTTTTCCGTTTCCTCTTCGCCAAGGAAGCTGCGGCGCAGGGTCTCGACAGCCGATACAAGGCAGTTGACGTCGGTGCCGATCGCCATGAAATCCGCACCGAGATCACGGTAGACCGCTGCCTGCGGCAGCGACACGGTCATGATGCCGCGCGCCTTGCCGTGGGCCTTCGTGCGCGCGAAGATATGGGTGATCGCCGCAAGCACCTCCGGCGCGCCGGGATTGCCGAGAAGCCCCATGTCCGCGGCCAGGTCCGAAGGGCCGATGAAGACACCGTCGACGCCCTCCACCGCCGCGATTTCATCGATCGCGGCCAGGCCAGCCCGGCTTTCGACCTGCACGATGAGGCAGATCTCGTCATTGGCAGTCTTCAGATAGTCCGCCGTGCGGTTGAAGTCGCTTGCACGGCCGAGACCGGCACCGACACCGCGAATGCCGTGCGGCGGATAGCGCACGGCGCGCACCAGCGCCTCCGCCTCCGCTGCCGATTCGACCATGGGAATGAGAAAGGTCTGCGCGCCCTGGTCGAGCAGCTGCTTCAACATCCACGCCTCGCCCATCGGCGGGCGGACCATGGCGTGGGTCGGCGAGTGGCGCAACGCACCGACCTGTGCGCTGATCAGCGGCATGTCGTTCGGCCCGTGCTCGCCGTCGATCAGCAGCCAATCATAACCGCTGCCGGACAGGATTTCCGCCGCATAGGCACTGCCGAGCGCCGCCCACAGGCCGAGCTGGAACCGGCCTTCGCGGAGTGCGGCCTTGAAGGTATTTTTCGGTGCTGCCACGATTTTCCCTCTCAAAACAAAACCGGCCGGACGATGCCGGCCGGATTCTTGCTACTGTCCGATCTCAGGCGATGCCGCCGAGGCAGACATACTTGATCTCGGTGAACTCCTCGATGCCGTATCTCGAACCCTCGCGGCCGAGGCCGGAAAGCTTGACGCCGCCGAACGGCGCTTCCGCCGTCGAGATCAGGCCGGTATTGACGCCGACCATGCCATATTCCAGCGCCTCGGCGACACGGAAGACACGCGACAGCTCCTTGGCGTAGAAGTAGGAAGCAAGGCCGAACTCCGTATCATTTGCCTGGGCGATGACGTCGTCCTCGTCCGTAAAGCGGAAGAGCGGGGCGACGGGGCCGAAGGTCTCCTCGCGGGCGACGGCCATGTCGGGCGTCACGTTGGCAATGACGGTCGCCTCGTAGAATGTGCCGCCGAGCGCATGGCGCTTGCCGCCCTGCACCACGCGGCCGCCCTTCTTCACCGCATCGGAAACATGCTCCTCGACCTTTTCGAGCGCTGCCTGGTCGATCAGCGGGCCGAGCACGACGCCGTCGTCGAAACCGTTGCCGGTCTTCAGCTTGCCGACCGCAGCCGCGAGCTTCTCGGAGAAGGCATCATAGACGGCATCCTGCACATAGATACGGTTGGCGCAGACGCAAGTCTGGCCATTGTTGCGGAATTTCGCGATCAACGCGCCTTCGACGGCCGCATCGAGGTCGGCGTCATCGAAGACGATGAAGGGAGCGTTGCCGCCAAGTTCCAGGCCGAGCTTCTTGATGGTCGGGGCGCACTGCTTGTAAAGCTCGGCGCCGATTTCCGTGGAACCGGTGAAGGTGAGCTTGCGCACGGTCGGGTTGGCCGTCAGCTCCGCACCGATCTCACGGGCGGAGCCGGTGATGACCGAGAAGAGGCCCGCGGGAAGGCCGGCCCGTTCGGCGAGGATGGCGATGGCGATGGCCGAGAAGGGGGTCTGCGAAGCAGGCTTCAGCACCATGGCGCAGCCGGCGGCGAACGCCGGACCGGCCTTGCGGGTGATCATGGCGTTCGGGAAGTTCCACGGCGTGATGGCCGCGACGACCCCGATCGGCTGCTTCATCACGAGGATGCGCTTGTCCTTCTGGTGGCCGGGCACGATATCGCCGTAAAGGCGGCGGGCTTCTTCGGCGAACCATTCGACGAAGCTTGCACCATAGACGATTTCACCAGTCGCCTCGGCGAGCGGCTTGCCCTGTTCCATCGTCAGGATGCGGCCGAGATCGTCCTTGTTCTCGATCATCAGCTCGAACCACTTGCGCAGCACGGCCGAGCGCTCCTTGGCGGTGCGCGCGGCCCAGCCCTTCTGGGCGGCGGCCGCGGCGTCGATCGCCTCCTTCGTCTCCTTGGCGCCGAGCTTCGGTACATAGCCGACCAGCTCGCCCGTTGCCGGGTTCTTCACAGCAATGCCGCTGCCGTCCGCCTCGATCCAGCGGGTGCCAACGAGGGCTGCCTGACGCAGCAAGCTCGGGTCTTTGAGGCTCATCGGATATCTCCCATTTCGCGATGCCGTTTCTCACATGTCGGAAGGGTTATATTGCCTCCCCCACCGGTTCGACAATGCGACAGAGACGCGATTTTACCGCTTCGCGCGACGCACCGCCGGGTCTAAGGTCGGCCGGCAGAACTGACATTCGAGGCTTGCAATGACCCATCCCACCGGCCGCACTGCGGACCACGCCATCGACCCCATCTATCTCGACCGCTGGTCGCCCCGCGCCTTTACCGGCGAGGCGATGCCGCAGGAAACGCTGCTGTCGCTGTTCGAGGCGGCGCGCTGGGCGCCCTCTGCGGCCAACGGCCAGCCCTGGCGCTTCGTCTACGGCCACCGCGGCACCGAGGCTTTCGAGCGCATCTACAACACGCTGGACGAGGGCAACCGCCGCTGGGCGGACAAGGCTGCCGTGCTCGCCGTGATCATCTCGCAGACCCACCGGGCAAACGCCGCCGGCGAAATGCGCCCGGCCTATACGCACGCCTTCGACACGGGTGCCGCCTGGGCCTATCTCGCCCTCGAGGCGACGCGCGCCGGCTACCATTCCCATGGCATGGGGGGTATCGACCGCGAGAAGGCAAGAGAAGTCCTCGGCGTACCCGAGAATTTTCGCGTCGAGGCGGCAGTGGCGATCGGCAAAATCGCGCCGAAGGAGACACTGCCGGAGGACCTCATGAAACGCGAGGTACCGAGCGGGCGCAAGAAGGTGGAAGAGTTCGTCTCCGAGGGGCAATTCGCGCTCTGAGGCGGCTTCCCGTGGGTGCACCGCCGGCGAAGCCCTGCCCTGTGCCACCAACCTCGAGCCTTGGCCCGAGGATCTACTGCCGCGGTTGAAGCGTGGATGACCGTGGCGCAGGAAGGGCAATATCTTTTCGATAGAAGAAAGCCGCCTTTCGGCGGCTCTCTTGCTTAGATATCGAGATTGGCAACGCTGAGAGCGTTTTCCTGGATGAAGTCACGGCGTGGCTCCACCTCGTCGCCCATCAGGCGGGCGAAGAGACCATCGGCATCCGTCGCGTCCGTCACCTTCACCTGCAGCAGCGAGCGGACGTTCGGATCGAGCGTCGTTTCCCAGAGCTGCTCGGCATTCATCTCGCCAAGGCCCTTATAGCGCTGCATGGAAAGGCCTTTGCGGCCAGCAGCGAAGACGGCGTCGAGCAGCGCGCGCGGACCGGAAATCTCGACCTGACCGTCCTTGCGGCGCAGTGCCGGCGGTACGGCATAGATCTCGTGGAAGCGGGCGGACAGCTGGTCGATATGGCGGGCATCGGCCGAGCCGATCAGCGCCATGTCGATATGGGCGAATTCCTTGACGCCGCGCACCATGCGCTCGAAACGCAAGCCACCATCGGTGGCGACGGATCCGGTCCAGCCGCGCTCCGTCTCTTCCGCGATGAGATCGAGCCGGCGGGCGACGTCTTCCGCCTTGGCGGCGTAGGCCTCGCGGTCGTGGCTGAGTTCGAGGTTCAGCGCACCGGCAATGGCCGCCTGCTCGATGATCGCGCGATTGTAGCGCGAATGCAGGCCATCAAGCAGCGTGCGCAGGCGCAGCGCATCCTGGATCAGTTCCAGGATGTCCTGGCCGGCACGCACTTCGCCGGAGCTCAGTTCCAGCGCCGCATCGTCGAGCCCGGCGGTAACAAGATAGTCTTCCAGCGCCTTCTCGTTCTTCAGGTACTGGCTCGATTTGCCGCGCGCCACCTTATAGAGCGGGGGCTGGGCGATGTAGAGGTGACCACGCTCGATCAGCTCCGGCATCTGCCGGAAGAAGAAGGTCAATAGCAGGGTACGGATATGCGCGCCATCGACGTCTGCGTCCGTCATGATGATGATCTTGTGGTAGCGCAGCTTGTCGGCGTTGAACTCGTCCTTGCCGATCGAGGTGCCAAGCGCGGTGATCAACGTACCGATTTCCTGGCTGGACAGCATCTTGTCGAAGCGCGCGCGCTCGACATTGAGAATCTTTCCGCGCAACGGAAGGATCGCCTGGTTCTCGCGCGAACGCCCCTGTTTGGCCGACCCACCGGCCGAATCGCCCTCGACGAGAAAGACTTCGGACTTGGCCGGGTCACGCTCGGAGCAGTCGGCGAGCTTTCCAGGCAGCGACGAGATGTCGAGGGCGCCCTTGCGCCGCGTCAACTCGCGCGCCTTGCGCGCGGCCTCGCGGGCGGCGGCGGCCTCGACCACCTTGCCGACAAGCGTCTTGGCATCGGCAGGATGCTCCTCGAACCAGGTGGAAAGCGCCTCGTTGACGAGGTTTTCCACGGCCGGCCGAACTTCGGAGGAAACCAGTTTGTCCTTGGTCTGCGAGGAGAATTTCGGATCGGGAACCTTGACCGACAGAACCGCCGTCAGGCCTTCTCGGCAGTCCTCACCCTGCAGCGTCACCTTCTCCTTCTTGGTGATGCCGGATGTATCGGCATAGGAAACGACCTGGCGGGTCAGCGCGCCGCGGAAGCCCGCCATGTGCGTGCCGCCGTCGCGCTGGGGAATGTTGTTGGTGAAGCAGAGCACGTTCTCGTGGTAGCTGTCGTTCCACCACATTGCGACTTCGACGGTGATGCCGTCCTTCTCGCCCCTGATCGCAATGGGCTTGGAGACCAGCGGCTTCTTCGCCCGGTCGAGATAGGTCACGAAGGCTTCGAGACCGCCCTCGTACATCAACTCGTCCTGCTTGATATCCGAATGACGGCGATCGGTGAGCAGGATGCGCACGCCGGAATTCAGGAAGGCGAGCTCGCGCAGACGGTGTTCCAGCGTCCCGTAGTTGAAATCGATGTTCGAGAAGGTCTCGGTCGAGGGGAGGAACGTCACTTCCGTGCCGGTCTCGCTGCCGCACTCGCCTGTCACCGTCAACGGGCCATCGGCCACGCCATGGGTGAAGCTCATCTCGTGAATCTTGCCCGCGCGGCGGATCTTCAGCTTCAGCTTGACCGAAAGCGCATTCACCACCGAAACGCCGACGCCGTGCAGACCACCGGACACCTTGTAGGAATTCTGGTCGAATTTGCCGCCGGCATGCAGCTGGGTCATGATGACCTCGGCGGCGGAGACGCCCTCTTCCTTGTGGATATCGGTCGGGATACCGCGGCCGTTGTCGGTCACCGTCACGGACCCGTCCGGATTGAGCGTGACCGTCACGATATCCGCATGGCCGGCAAGCGCCTCGTCGATCGCGTTGTCGACGACCTCGTAAACCATGTGGTGCAGGCCCGAGCCGTCATCGGTATCGCCGATATACATGCCGGGACGCTTGCGCACCGCATCAAGCCCCTTGAGGACCTTGATCGAATCTGCGCCATATTCGGCCGGGCCGTTGTCGGTCTCGGGTGTGTCAGTCATTCAAACGTCTTTCCAGAGTGTTCGCGGAAGGCGGGAAGCGCGGCGAATCACCGCTTTCCAAGTGCTTGAATATAGGGTTCTTGCCCTGAAGTTCCAAATCTGAGAGCGGGCAAACACGGCAGAATTCAGGGAATCAGCCGGGTTTTACCCGGTTATTGCATGCTTTTTCCAGAATACCGGCAAGACGGCGCACCGTCTCGGGCGGCAGGTCGCGGATTTCCGCCGAAAGCCGGTTGGCAAAGGCGGTGTATTCCGGCGGAAGGCCCGCCGTATCCACCACAACGCGCGGATCGGAAATCCGGGCAATGCGGAACAGTTCTTCCGCCTCGTCCCAGATGACATTGAAATATCCGGCCACCCGTTGGAGAAAATCGAAGCTCGGCGTGCCGCGCTTGCCGTTTTCCAGCGCCGAGAGATAGGCGGGGCTGACGCCGAGCGCCTTGGCCATGTCCTTCTGCGAAACGCCCTTGCGATCGCGCAGATGCCGCACCGCCTTGCCGAAAGGTGTCGTCATCGTTTGTCTCCCGGGTGCCGGGCAAGCCGCACATAGAGCGCGCCGTCGCCGCCATGGTTGCGCGCCGCCGGCTCGTAGGAGGAGATCAGCGGGCGGAACTCCGGCAGGGAGAACCACAGCGGCACCGCCCGCTTCAGCGCGCCGTCGCTGCCGAGCGAGGTGCCCTTGCCGGTGATGACAAGCACATGGCGCAGGCCACGCTCATGCGCGCGGATGAGAAAACCGAGCAGGAAGCCGTGCGCCTCGCTCTGGACCATGCCGTGCAGGTCGATGCGCGCTTCCAGCGCCAGGCGGCCCTTGGCAATCTTGCGCTTGACCGGGCGCTCCAGCGGGTGGTGCCTGGTCTCCTTGTCGCGGCCGATGGTGGTGAGCGCGATGCCTTCGTCGACCTGGACGGATTTTTTCTTCTTCTTCGGTTCTGGTTCCGGCTGCTTTTCGGCCGCCGGCTTTTGCGCGAAGGCTTCCTCGAATTCCGTCAATGCGTCGAGCCTGCCCGGCAGCGCGCGCGTGCTGCGCGCCACCTTGCCCCAGAGGATACGGTCCTCGCTCGAGAGCGTCTTATCCTTCGGCATGGAGGTAGCGCTCCGCCGCTGCCTTCGGCATGAGGATATGGAAGATCGCCGCATTGCGCACATGGCCGGCCAGCGCGCCCGCCGCGTCGCCCGAGCCGGTGAAGATATCGCCGCGCGCCGGACCGACGATCGCCGTTCCGGTATCGAGCGCCAGCATCAGGCGGCGGAAGGGCTTGCCCTCATCCATATGGGTGAGGCTGTCGCTCGAAACGAAGAAGGGCAGCCCGAAGGTGTGGATCATCCGGTCGACCGCAAGCGAACGGCCGGCAACGAGCGGCACTTTCGCCGCGGCGATCGGGCCGAGCGACAGATCCGTAACCTCGGCCTCCTTGAAGAAGATGAAGGAACGATTGTGCCAGAGCACGGCATCGGCCTGATCTTCGTTGCGGGCCAGCCAGTCGCGGATCGAGGCCATCGAGACGGTTGCCGCATCGATCTCGCCGCGGTCGATCAGCAGCTTGCCGATCGCGGAAAACGGATGGCCGCTCTTGGCGGCATAGGTGATTCGCCTGACCGACCCGTCCGGATAGACGAGCCGTGCAGCGCCCTGCACATGGGCAAAGAAGACGTCCACCTTCGAGCGGGCATAGGCAATCTCGAGCCCGCGACCCGAGAGAAAGCCACGCTCGATCTCGCCCCGGTCGGGGTGCTCGACAATGCCATCGTCCGTCCCGAGCCCGAACGCGAAGCCAGGCGGGAAACCGGCCGGGCGATTGTTGTCGTCGATATCGACCAGGTCTTCCGGCCGGGCATAGAAGGGATGGCGGTATTCGGCGTCCGGCGTTGCCCTTACGGCGACTTCCGGCTCGTAGAAGGCGGTGACGAAACCGGACGAGCCATCCGCCTTCTCGATTAGGAACGGCACGCACTGCGCCTCGAAGAAGGCACGCACCGCGGCAGGCCCTTGCGGCTTCTCGTCGGCTGCTGCGTCCAGCAACGTCAAAAGCTCGCCGGCGGTAATGCCGAGCGAGCCTGTCTTGTAGGGTTTTACGGTGCGGATGTGATCGCGACAGCGGGCCATGGCCGAAAGAAGTGCTGTCGGATCATCCTCGTTCCAGCCGGGAAGCGCCGAAAACCGGGCCGGAACCAGGCGATAGTCCATTGGCTTTGCCTCGCTCAGCCTTCCGATTCGGTGGCGATCAGCTTCCAGTTCGGATCACGCGAGCGGGTGTCGCGGGCGAAGGTCCAGAGGTCGTTGACCTCTGCTACCGTTTCCGCATCGCCCTCGATCAGCGTGCCGGCCTTGTCGTAGGTGGCCGAGATCAGCTGGCTGACGATGCGCAGCGTCACATTCGCCTCGCTGTCCTTGGCCTCGGCGCTGACGATGTCGGCCTTCTCGATACCGACGAAGCTGGAGCGGACGACCTCGCCCTTGCTCTCGCGGTCCGAAATGGCCGCGTCGAACCCTTCGTAGACCTCGCGCGACAGCAGGTTCTTCAGCGCCTTGCGGTCGCCATCGGCGAAGGCGACGACGATCATTTCATAGGCCATGCGCGCACCGTTGACGAATTCCTTCGGATTGAAGGAAGGATCGACCTTGACGAGCTGGCGAAGCTGCTCGTTGAGCGGCGTGCCCGGCGCGGCGAAGCTATCGACGGACGCATAGGGATTTTCGTCCGCGTCCGTTCCATCCCGACGCGGCAGGGTGACGACCTTGCCGCGATCGGCCGAATCAGTCTCGCCGGCGGCCTCGCGCTTGGAATAGGGATCGAACGGCGGGCGCTCGTTGCCGGTGCGCCGGCCGAGCACGCTGCGCAGCTGCAGGAAGATGACCACCGCTGCCACCAGGAAAAAAATCGTTACAAAGTCGAATGAGCCCATTATCGATCCGCAGCCGTTTTCGTTTTTCTTGTTCCTTCCCCATATAGTCCGCAAAACCGGATCATTCAAATGGCGATGACGTGAATGCGACCAAGGCGCGCGCAAATGGCACCGGCAGTATCCGTCTGCGCGAATCTGTGCGACAGTCAAGACCATGCTTCGACGCCTCATCCCCCTTCTCATTCTCGTGCTGCCGCTGGCGGAAATCGCCTGCTTCATTGTTATCGGTCGGCGCATCGGCCTTTTCGCCACCCTGTCGCTGGTCGTGCTCTCGGCGATTGCCGGTGTGGTGCTGATGCGCATCCAGGGCTTCGGCGTGCTCACACGACTGCGCCAGTCCGGACAGGACGGCCGCGCGCCGGGCAAGGAAATGCTCGATGCGGCGATGATCATGATTGCCGGTATCCTCCTGTTGATCCCTGGCTTCCTGACTGACATCCTCGGCCTGGCCCTGTTTCTGCCGCCGGTGCGTACATTTCTCTGGAACCGGCTGATGCGCAACATCGTGGTTGTCGATATCGGTGGCGCACGTCCCGGCAGCCAGTCGAAAACGGAACCCCAGCGCACCATCGATCTCGATGAAAGCGACTTCCATCGCGATGGCCGGCCCTGACGGCGGGTTGTAAGCCCCCTGCTGAAATGCTAGATGGCCTGACTTTCCAGAGTCCCCGAGGATACTTCCATGACTGACGCAGCAACCGAGAACAACGCCGCGAGCCCCTCGCTCAATATCCTGGCGCAGTACGTGAAGGACTTCTCCTTCGAAAACCCGGGTGCTCCGCGGTCGCTCCAGGCCCGTGACAAGGCGCCGGCGATCAACATCAGCGTCAACGTCAATGCCAATCCGCTCTCCGAGACGGACTTCGACGTCATTCTTTCGCTGAACGCGGAAGCCAAGGACGGCGACAAGATGCTCTTCAACGCCGAGCTCGCCTATGGCGGCGTCTTCCGCGTCACCGGCTTCCCGCAGGAGCACATGCTGCCGGTTCTCTTCATCGAGTGCCCGCGCCTGCTCTTCCCCTTCGCTCGCCAGATCATCTCCGACGCAACCCGCAACGGCGGCTTCCCGCCGCTGATGATCGACCCGATCGACTTTGCGCAGATGTTCACCCAGCGCATGGCCGAAGAACAGGTCAAGGCCAAGGTCAACGCCAACTAAGGCAGAAAACCTCACTCCAAAGAAAACGCCCGGCCACCAGGTGACCGGGCGTTTTCTTTTGTCTCAGGGAAGCTGAGCCGGATTCACCCGCCGTATTTCGCCCAGATTGCCTTGTCGCCCATCTTCTGCACCATGGTGCCATGAGCAGCGCTCTCCTCTTCGGAAAGGCGGGAGGCAAGCGGCTTCGGCCTGACACCGAGCGGCAGAACGACATCGTCCTCCATCTCGACCAGCGCCCGGCGACCGCTTTCCGCCATGCCGAGCCCCAGCGCCGCCTGCCGGCCGCCGATCATCTCGATATAGACTTCGGCGAGAAGCTCGGAATCGAGCAGGGCGCCGTGTTTCGTACGGTGCGAATTGTCGATCCCGTAGCGCCGGCAGAGCGCATCGAGCGAGTTCGGTCCCATCGGATGCTTGCGGCGCGCCAGCGCCAGCGTGTCCGTCACCTTCTCCTGCAGGATCGGCGGCAGACCGATGCGTTCGAACTCCGCATTGATGAAACCCATATCGAAGTTGGCATTGTGAGCCACCCAGCGGGCATCGCCGAAGAAGTCGAGAATCTGCTGTGCGAGATCGGCGAAGGGCGGCTTGTCCTTGAGAAACTCGTCCGTGATACCGTGCACGGCAAGCGCATCCGGATGCACCTTGCGGTCGCCGGGGCTGACGAAGAGGTGCAGCGTGCGGCCAGTCGGAAAATGGTTCTCCAGCTCGACGCCGCCGATTTCGATGACGCGGTCGAGCTTGTTGTCGAGGCCGGTCGTTTCCGTATCGAAGATGATCTCGCGCATCAGTCCTCTTGTCCCTTCAGGCTTTCGACAATCTCTTCCACCGCTTTGCGCGCCGCTTCAAGTCCCCTACCGGTATCGATGAGGAAATCGGCGCGCCTGCGTTTTTCGGCGTCCGGCATCTGGCGCGACAGGATGAGCTGGAATTTTTCCTCCGTCATGCCCGGGCGGGCGAGCACGCGCTGTCTCTGTATATCGGGATCGCAGGTGACGACGACAACCTTGTCCACCCGCCCCTCGCCCCCCGTCTCGTAAAGAAGCGGGATGTCGAGCAAAACGAGTGGCGAACCACGATCCCGTTCCGCATCGAGAAAGGCCTTTTCCCGCGCGCGCACGAGCGGATGGATGATCGCCTCCAAAGCAGCGAAGCGGTCCGGGAACCGCGCAAGCGTCGCCGATAGCGTCTTGCGATCGATGACCCCCTCCTTGAGCGCTTCCGGGAAGCGTTCGGCAACCGGAGCGACGGCATCGGTGCGGTAGAGATCGTGCACCGTCGCATCCGCATCGTGCACCGGCACGCCAAGATCGTGGAACATTGCCGCGGTGGTCGACTTGCCCGTTCCGATCGATCCGGTAAGGCCGAGCACGATCATCAGTGCGCCTCCATGTCCGCGAGGATCAACCGGCGCAGGTTCATATCGACGGTGGGCCGGACACCGAACCATTTTTCAAAACCCGGCGCCGCCTGGTGCAGCAACATGCCGAGGCCGTCGACCGTGGCGAACCCTTGCTCGGCCGCCTGGCGCAGGATGGGAGTGACCAGCGGCACATAGACGATGTCGGTCACGACAGCGCCCCCTGCCAGCGGCGAGAAGTCGAAATCCGGTGCCGCCTCGCCATCCATACCAAGCGACGTCGTGTTGACGAAGAGCCCCGCACCCGCCGAGACCTCTTGCAAGGCAGCCATGGCGTGGGCATGCACCTTCGCTCCGAACCGATCGGCGAGCTCCTGCGCCCGCCCCAGAGTGCGGTTGACGACATGGATTTCGCCGATGCCGCGATCGCGCACCGCCTGGATGATCGCCCGGCTGGCGCCGCCAGCCCCGAGAATAACAGCACGATCCGTCCTGTCCCATCCCGGTGAAGCGGCATCGAGATTGGCAAGAAAACCGAAACCGTCGGTGTTGGTCGCGTGCAGCCGGCCCTCGTCCAGCCAGAGCGTGTTCGACGCACCGAGTTCTTCGCTCAATGCATCCGGCCGGTCGGCAAGCGCGAAGGCCGTTTCCTTGTGCGGGATGGTGACATTGCCGCCAACGAAGCCGGATTCTGCACTCTTCAGCCGGCAAATGAAGCCGGCGAAGTCTTCGGGTGAAACCTCCTGCCGCGTGTAGGATCCCTGCAATCCCAACGTTTTTAGCCAGAAGCCATGGATCAGTGGCGAGCGCGAATGTTTGACCGGGTAGCCCGTCACGAAGGCGTGGCGAACGAATGTTTCACGTGAATCATGCATCGATGGCACCGAGATCGCGAAGTTTAGCCAGCAACGGAAGCAGCGGCAGGCCGAGAATGGTGAAGTAGTCTCCGTCGATCCGCTCGAAGAGCTGCACGCCCTCTCCCTCGAGCTGATAGGCTCCGACACTTGCCAGAACCCGCGTGCCGACCTGGGCCAGATGTCGATCGATGAAAGCATCCGAGAGCGGGCGCATTGTCAGATGCGCGATGGAAACGTGGCTCCACAATGTCGCGCCGTCCTGCACCAAAGCAATGCCGCAGTTGAGGGAATGGGTGCGGCCGGACATCGCCTGAAGATGAGTCCTGGCTTCCGCCATGTCGGCCGGCTTGTGAAACACACGCCCTTCCAGGGACAATGTCTGGTCGGAGCCGATGACGAGCGCACCGGGGCGACCCCTTGCGACATCCAGCGCCTTTTCGGTCGCCAGCGTCTCGGCAACCTGCTGCGGCGTCGGCTTGCGGGCGGCAAGCGCCGTTTCGACCGCACGCTCATCGATGGCGGCCGCCTCGGTTTCAAAAGCAAGGCCGGCATTTTCCATCAGCATGCGGCGAAAGGGGCTCTGCGAGGCGAGGATCAGCAGTGTCATGAAAATCTCCGTTTGCCGCTCCGGGTTACCGAAGCTTCGGGCGAAGAGCAACGATGGCGGCGGCCGTTTCCTCGATCGAGCGCCGGGTAACGTCGATGATCGGCCAGTTGTTGCGCGCGCAGATGGCGCGCGCATATTTCAGCTCCTCGGAAATCTGCGCCCTGTCGACATAGTCATCGCCGCGAAAATCCTGCGTCTGGCCGAGCACCCGGTTCTGCCGCACCTGGGCAATGCGATCCGTTGTGGCGATCAGCCCGACGATCAGCGGTTTCGCCGCCACCGCCAACCGCTCCGGAAGCGGTACGCCAAGCACGATCGGCACATTGGCGGTCTTGATGCCACGATTGGCGAGATAGATGCTCGTCGGTGTCTTCGAGGTTCGACTGATGCCGATGAGAATGACGTCCGCCTCGTCCAGATCGGCGGGCAACTGCCCGTCATCGTGATCCATCGTGAAATTCAGGGCGTCGATGCGCGCGAAATACTCCGCGTTCATCACATGCTGCGCACCGACCCGCCGCCGCGACGGTGCACCGAGATAGGACTGGAAGAGATCGATGACCGGTTCGAGAACGGAAACGCAGGGCACGCCCATCTCCCGGCAACGCTGGTCGATGATCTCGGACAGCTCCCGGTCGACGATCGTATAGAGCACGATCCCCGGCGCACCATCGATGGCGTCGAGCACAGGCATGAGCTGCTTGCGGTTGCGGATCAGCGGATAAACGTGTTCGAGCGCCTGGGATGATTGGAATTGCGCCGCGGCCGCCCGCCCTGCGGCAATCAGCGTCTCGCCCGTCGAGTCCGATATCAGGTGCAGATGGAAGTAGTTTTTGGTGCTTTCCACAATATCCTCCGCCCCCTGTTGATGAACCGGGAGAACGGTGAGCTAAGAACGGCAGGGACCCAGAGGCAAGGGGATAACTGCCATTTTGTCCACAATCCGCGGGAGACGGGACGAGGATTCACGGTGCATGTGGATAAGACTCATGACACGGCAAAGTGTCGCGCTTCTCCACACGTCATCCACAGGAAGGCTTTCCATGCGACATCAAGAATCCTCTTGATTCAAAATGACGAATCCGGTTTTCCGCCTTCCAGGCCAGAAATATCTCTGTGCACATTGCTTTTTCCCCAGCACTGCCGGCAAGGCTGTATCCCTGTGGAGAGGATTTAATCCTTGATAGTCACCGACTCTAAGAAATAGAAACCTTTTCAAAGAGATTATTTAAAGATTGGGAGAACCCCGCGGTGTCTGCGAAAAACCGGAAGATCGTCGATGTCCTGAACGGGAAGACGGTCTCCCCTCCTCCTCTCTGGCTGATGCGCCAGGCCGGACGGTATCTGCCGGAATATCGGCAGACGCGCGCGGCAGCAGGAAGCTTCCTCGATCTCTGTTATTCGCCGGAGCTGGCGACGGAGGTAACGCTGCAACCGATCCGTCGCTACGGTTTCGACGCTGCAATCCTGTTTTCCGATATCCTCGTCATTCCCGATGCCCTGAAGCGCAATGTCCGCTTCGAGGAGGGTCATGGCCCTCGTCTCGACCCGATCGATCCGGATGGTATTCTCGCCCTGAAGACAGACGGGGTCGCAGAGCACCTCAGACCGGTCATAGAGGCGGTTGGCCGCATTCGGGGTGCCCTGCCCGAGAAAACGGCGCTGCTCGGCTTCTGCGGGGCGCCCTGGACCGTCGCCACCTACATGATCGCCGGCCATGGTACCCCGGATCAGGCGCCCGCGCGTCTTTTCGCCTACAAGGAGCCGCGCGCCTTCGCGCATCTGCTCGATGTGCTTGCCGAACTCTCGGCTGACTACCTCGTGGCACAGATCGATGCCGGCGCCGATGCGGTACAGATCTTCGATTCCTGGGCTGGCGTTCTCGGCGAGCGGGAGTTTGCCGATTTTGCCGTCCGCCCGGTGCACAGGATCATTGCGTCGGTGAAGGCCCGCCGTCCGCAGGCCAAGGTCATTGCCTTCGCCAAGGGGGCAGGCCTGCAGCTGAAATCCTACCGGCAGCAGACCGGCGCCGATGCCATCGGCCTCGACTGGTCCGTGCCGCTCTCCGTTGCGGCCGACTTGCAGAAGGAGGGTCCCGTCCAGGGAAATCTCGATCCGATGCGTGTCGTTGCCGGCGGCGCGGCGCTTGATGAGGGCATCGATGCCATTCTGCAGGTGCTCGGCAACGGGCCGCTGATCTTCAATCTCGGCCACGGGATCACGCCGCAGGCGGATCCGGACAACGTCACGCGCCTTGTGGCGCGTGTGCGCGGAGGGGCGCGGTGAGCGAGAAACAGGCGGGCGAGAGCGCCGGGCGCCGGGCGCGGCTGCGGGCCGCAGTGGCGCTCGCCGTCTTTGCGCTGCTGGCGCTTCTTCTCGTTCTCTATCCGCCCGAGGATCTCTATCTCTGGATCAAGGCGTTGCACATCATCGCCGTCATCTCCTGGATGGCGGGTCTGCTCTACCTGCCGCGGCTCTTCGTCTACCACACGGATGCCCCGCCCGGCTCGGCCGAGGCTGAGGTCTTCAAGGTGATGGAGCGGCGGCTCTACCGGGTCATCATGCAGCCCGCGATGGGCCTTTCCTGGTTGCTCGGTCTCTATCTCGCCTGGTCGGTCTATGGTTTCCAGGGCGGCTGGCTGCATGCCAAGCTTGCCTTCGTCGTGCTGCTCTCGGCTGTGCATCAGTTCTACGGCCGCGCCGTGAGGGCCTTTGCCGAGGATCGCAACACGAAGACAGGCCGTCAGTGGCGGCTTTGGAACGAGGCGCCGGCGCTTCTGATGATCCTCATCGTCATCCTGGTCGTCGTGAAGCCGTTTTAGGCCCTCTGCGGCAAAACGGATGAAATTCCGATGCCCCCTTGCGGGCCAGCACCGGAACCGCTATTTTCCGCGCATCTCATCTTTCGTGGCATGTGTATTCGTTCAGTGAACTGCACCGTTCCCCCGCAGTTCGGCCTTGACCCGCACGCCTTTTCCCATCCCGATGACAGCCAGCATGGACCATTCATGGCCGAAATGAAGCTACAAGACCTCAAGAACAAGACTCCGACCGACCTCCTTGCTTTTGCCGAATCGCTCGAGGTCGAGAACGCGAGCACGATGCGCAAGCAGGAACTGATGTTTGCGATCCTGAAGATGCTGGCCGCGCAGGACGTGGAAATCATCGGCGAAGGTGTGGTCGAAGTGCTGCAGGACGGTTTCGGCTTCCTGCGTTCGGCCAATGCGAACTATCTGCCGGGCCCCGACGACATCTACATCTCGCCCTCCCAGATTCGCCGCTTCTCGCTGAAGACCGGCGATACCGTGGAGGGCCCGATCCGCGGCCCGAAGGAAGGTGAACGCTATTTCGCGTTGCTGAAGGTCAACACGATCAATTTCGACGATCCGGAAAAGATCCGTCACAAGGTTCACTTCGACAACCTGACGCCGCTCTACCCGAACGAGCGCTTCAAGATGGAACTCGAGATCCCCACCTCGAAGGATCTTTCTCCGCGTGTCATCGATCTCGTCGCCCCGCTCGGCAAGGGCCAGCGCGGCCTCATCGTCGCACCGCCGCGGACGGGTAAGACGGTTCTCCTGCAGAACATCGCCCATTCGATCACCGCCAACCATCCCGAATGTTATCTCATCGTCCTCTTGATCGACGAGCGTCCGGAGGAAGTGACGGACATGCAGCGTTCGGTGCGGGGGGAAGTTGTTTCCTCGACCTTCGACGAACCGGCGACGCGCCATGTGCAGGTCGCCGAAATGGTCATCGAGAAGGCGAAGCGTCTCGTCGAGCACGGCCGCGACGTCGTCATCCTGCTGGATTCGATCACCCGTCTCGGCCGCGCTTACAACACCGTCGTTCCGTCCTCGGGCAAGGTGCTGACGGGTGGCGTCGACGCGAATGCGTTGCAGCGCCCGAAGCGCTTCTTCGGCGCGGCGCGCAATATCGAGGAAGGCGGTTCGCTGACCATCATCGCGACCGCGCTGATCGATACAGGCAGCCGCATGGATGAAGTGATCTTCGAAGAGTTCAAGGGCACCGGCAACTCGGAAATCGTCCTTGATCGCAAGGTTGCCGACAAGCGCATCTTCCCGGCGATGGACATTCTCAAGTCCGGCACGCGCAAGGAAGACCTTCTGGTGCCCCGCCAGGATCTCCAGAAGATTTTCGTCCTGCGCCGCATTCTCGCCCCGATGGGCACGACGGATGCGATCGAATTCCTGATCGACAAGCTGAAGCAGACGAAGAACAATGGCGACTTCTTCGACTCGATGAACACGTAAGCGACACGCCTCGTCGTCGTTACGCTGCATGGTCCCGCCGCAAGCCGGGACCATTTTCGTTTGAAGTGGGAAAATTCGATTCTTTCCCGAAATGGATTTATCGATTCGTACCCGGAATAATGAGACCATGCATTCCACGGACACGATCTTTGCCCTTTCGAGCGGCGGCCTGCCCTCCGGCGTGGCGGTGATTCGCCTGAGCGGTTCGGCCAGCGGAGCAGCGGTTCAGACCCTGTGTGGTCGCCAGCCGGAGGAGCGGCGTGCCTCCCTTTGTTCGATTCGAAACCGGAACGGTGAGACGCTCGACAAGGGCCTGGTGCTGTTTTTTCCGGGTCCGAGCTCCTTCACGGGGGAGGATTGCGCGGAGCTTCAGATCCACGGGGGGCGCGCGACGGTCAAGGCAGTGCTGGCGGAACTGGCCGGGATGGTTGGTTTGCGGGCGGCTGAGGCCGGAGAATTTTCCCGCCGGGCCTTTTTGAATGGTCGTATTGATCTGGTGGAGGTCGAGGGCCTTGCCGATTTGATCGTCGCCGAGACGGAGATGCAGCGCCGCTTGGCGGCAGAGCAATCGTCCGGCGGGCTCTCGAAGCTTTACGATTCGTGGGCGAAACGACTAACGCATGCTCGCGCGATGATCGAGGCAGAGCTGGATTTTGCCGATGAAGATGATGTGCCTGGTTCCGTAGCAAGCAGCGTCTGGACGGATATGCGGTGCTTGGAGCAGGAAATCCTTAACCATCTCTCCGGTGCCAGAGTCGGGGAGATTGTCCGTGACGGCCTAAAAGTGGTGATTGCCGGCCCGCCGAATGCCGGCAAGTCGAGCCTGCTGAACCATCTGGCGCGACGCGATGTGGCGATCGTCACGGAGATTCCCGGGACGACGCGGGATGTCCTGCACGTCGATCTCGACCTCGACGGCTTCGCTGTTCGGCTGTATGATACCGCTGGCTTGCGGAATACGGACGATCTTGTCGAGCAAGAAGGTATCCGGCGCACGCGGCGCTCGATGGCGGAAGCCGATCTGGTTCTTCTCCTGTCCGCGGAAGGAGACTTCGATTGGACAACCTTCGTCAACGGCTATAGCGGCCCTGTTGTTCGCGTCCGGACCAAGGCTGATCTACGGGATGACGCATTGCCCAATTCGGGCGCTGATGTCGTCATCTCGGTTCAAACGGGGCAGGGTATTGCCGAGCTTCTTGATCGTGTGGGTACCCATCTGCCGGATCTAGGCGAGGCAAATGCTCTGGCATTGCCAACCCGTCAGCGCCACACGGACAATCTGATCATGGCGCGCAATCACGTTGAATCCGCTCTGGAGGCGGACGAGCGGGGCCTGGACATACAGGCCGAATATCTTCGATTGGCCGGACAGGCACTGGGTCGGGTCACGGGACGGGTGGACGTGGAAAATCTGCTCGATGTGATCTTTTCGGAATTTTGCATAGGCAAATGATTCACGTGAAACAGCACAACGTACACGAGTCGCTTTGTACGTTTCACGTGAAACAGGTGGTGCGGGATGATAGAAGAAATGAAATATGATGTGGTGGTGATCGGGGGTGGACATGCCGGCGTGGAGGCGGCTGCGGCCGCAGCGCGCTTCGGCGCACGAACGGCCCTTCTGACCCACAAGGCGTCGACGATCGGGGTCATGTCCTGTAACCCTGCGATTGGCGGTTTGGGCAAAGGGCATCTCGTTCGTGAGGTGGATGCCCTCGACGGATTGATGGGACGGGTCGCAGATCGTGCAGGCATTCAGTTTCGCTTGCTGAACCGTCGCAAAGGCCCCGCTGTACGCGGCCCGCGTACACAAGCCGACCGAAAGCTCTATCGCGAAGCCATGCAGGCAGAGATTGCGCAGCTTTCCGGCCTGACGGTTGTGGAGGGGGATGCTTATGATCTGAACTGCAGGGATGGCCGGATCGCCGGAGTCGTCCTGAAAGACGGGCGGCAGCTCGCTTGTGCCGCCGTCGTTATCACAACAGGCACGTTTCTACGCGGACTTATTCATATCGGCTCCGAAAAAATCCCGGCCGGTCGGGTCGGTGAAGAGCCTTCTTTGGGGCTCTCCGCGACATTCGAACATCTGGGTTTCAAACTTGGTCGCCTGAAGACCGGTACGCCCGCACGGTTGGATGGCCGCACCATCGATTGGGCCGCGGTCGGGCGCCAAGCGGCGGACGCAGAACCGGTGCCATTCTCCTTCATGACGGACCGCATCGTCACACCGCAGATCGAATGCGGTGTGACGCGAACAACGTCGGCAACTCATCGCATCATTGAAGAGAATATCGGCCAATCGGCGATGTATTCCGGCCAGATCGAAGGTGTCGGTCCTCGCTATTGCCCCTCCATCGAGGACAAGATCGTCAAGTTCGGGGAGCGCGACGGTCATCAGATCTTCCTTGAACCGGAGGGTCTTGATGATGACACCGTCTATCCAAACGGGATTTCGACGTCGCTGCCGGCGGATGTGCAGCAGGCTTTCATTCACACGATCCCGGGCCTGGAGCGCGCCCGTATCCTGCAGCCGGGCTATGCGATCGAGTACGACCATGTTGATCCGCGGGAACTGTCGGCCACCTTGGAAGCGCGGCGCCGGGCCGGACTTTTCCTGGCCGGACAGATCAATGGCACGACCGGTTATGAGGAAGCAGCGGCGCAGGGGTTGGTGGCCGGCTTGAATGCGGCGCGCCGGGCGGCAGGCATGGACGGCCACGTCTTCAGCCGTACGGATAGCTACATCGGCGTCATGATCGATGATCTGACATCGCGTGGTGTTACCGAACCCTATCGCATGTTCACCTCGCGGGCGGAGTACCGCCTTTCGTTGCGCGCAGACAATGCCGATGTGCGTTTGACGCCGGCGGGAATGGCGCTTGGCGTGGTCGGCGCGGATCGACGGCAGCGTTTTGATCAATGGTCTGCGGAGATGCTGGTTGCGCGCGAAAGGCTCGCGGCCTTGAGGCTCTCGCCGAACGAAGCTGCGGGCAAGGGCATCCGGATCAACCAGGACGGCGTGCGCCGTACCGCCTATGATTTGCTGGCCTATCCGGATATCGACTTCGCCCGGTTGGCGGCAGTCTGGCCGGAGCTTGAAATCTTTTCGCCACGGGTTCGGGATGCTGTCGAGATTGAGGCCAGCTATGCGGTCTATATGAACCGGCAGGAGGCCGATATCGCTGAGGCACGTCGGGAGGAAGAACGCGGAATTCCCGCAGGGTTCGATTTCAGTGCCCTGCCCGGCCTTTCCATCGAACTCCAGCAGAAACTGGCTGTGGCCCGACCGTCGAATCTGGCGCAGGCGGCGCGGGTGGACGGCATGACACCAGCAGCACTGACACTTCTGCTCGCCTATCTCAAGCGTGTGCCCGATACGGCATCGATACAACGGACTGCTAGTGCATGAGCAACTTGCCTCGAGAATTTTCCCGTCTGAATGTTTCACGTGAAACGGAAGACCGGTTGAAACTCTTTGTTGCCCTGTTTCAGAAATGGGCCAAGACCATCAATCTGGTGGCCCCTTCGACATTGGCCGAAGTCTGGAGCCGGCATATCGTCGATAGCGTACAGATTTATGCACAGTGCCCCGGTCCCCGTGTCTGGGCCGATCTTGGCAGCGGTGGCGGCTTTCCGGGCATTGTCACCGGCATTCTGTTGGCGGGGGTGGGTGACGGATGGGTCCATCTGGTTGAGAGCAACAACAAGAAGGCTGCTTTTCTGCGAACCGCTATTTTGGAGACGGGCGCTCGCGCCTCGGTTCATGCGATTCGTATCGGAGAGGCGCCTGCAGTGATCGAGCATTGCGATGCGATCTCCGCCCGGGCGCTGGCGGATCTGGATCTTCTGATGGATTTCGGGCTGCCGTGGGCGGAGCGCAACCCGGACCTCAAGTTTTTCCTCCACAAAGGCCGGGATTATCGGCGGGAGGTCGAGAAAGCGCATGGAAGGTGGAGATTCGATCTGGTAAAACATGCCAGTGTCGTCGAGCCGGACTCGGTAGTGCTCGAAATCTCGAAGCTTTCGCGAAAACGCGAGTGATTGGCGGATCTCCATGGCAGGCGAAAAGAACCGGATCATCACCATTGCAAACCAGAAGGGTGGCGTGGGGAAGACGACGACCGCGATCAACCTCGCTACGGCACTGGCTGCCATCGGCGAGCGTGTGCTGATCGTCGATCTGGACCCGCAGGGCAATGCCAGCACGGGTCTCGGAATAGATCGCCGCAACCGTGAGCTCTCCTCCTATGACCTGTTGATCGGTAGCCACGGCGTTGCCGAGACGGTGTTGCCGACGGCGGTTCCCAATCTGGCGATCATTCCGTCGACGATGGATCTCCTTGGTATCGAGATGGAGATCGCGCAGCAGAACGACCGCGTCTTCCGGCTGCGGCGGGCGTTGGCATCGGCGGAGGCGCTGTCTTACTCTTACGTGCTGGTCGATTGCCCCCCCTCTTTCAATCTCCTGACCATGAATGCGCTTGCCGCGGCTCATTCCGTGCTGGTTCCGCTGCAATGCGAATTCTTCGCGCTGGAGGGCCTCAGTCAGCTGCTGGAGACGGTGGATCAGGTGCGTCGCACCGTCAATCCGTATCTCGATATCCAGGGTATCGTGCTGACGATGTTCGACTCGCGCAACAATCTTGCGCAGCAGGTCGTCAACGATGTGCGCATGCATCTCGGCGAAAAGGTTTATCACACGCTCATTCCGCGCAATGTGCGCGTTTCCGAAGCGCCTTCCTATGGCAAGCCGGCAATTCTCTATGATCTTAAATGCGCCGGAAGCCAGGCCTATCTTCAGCTCGCCTCCGAGGTGATTCAGCGTGAGAGGCAGCGTCGGGCTGCCTGATTCCAGTATCCGTGAGTAGATCCGATGAATGAAGACAATTCGAAGCGGCGCCTTGGCCGTGGTCTCGCCGCCCTGATCGGGGAAATGGATCAGCTGCCCGCAACCGATGTCGGCGAGCGGCCAGCGGTCAATCCAGATCGCCTGGTTCCGATTGAGTTCGTCGGCCGCAATCCGCGCAATCCGCGGCGCTATTTCGATGAGTCGGAACTTCAGGATCTCGCGTCCTCCATTCGCCAGCATGGCATTGTTCAGCCGGTCGTGGTACGAACGACCGCGGACAATCGTTATGAAATCATCGCCGGCGAGCGCCGCTGGCGCGCTGCTCAGCTGGCAGGGCTTACCGATATTCCGGTCATCATCCGGGATGTGGACGACCGCACGGCCCTCGAAATCGCTATCGTGGAAAACGTGCAGCGCTCCGACCTCAATCCGCTGGAAGAGGCGATGGGGTACGAGCTGCTGATTGCTGATCACGGCTATACGCAGAACGATCTTGGCGAGATCATCGGCAAGAGCCGCAGCCATGTGGCAAACAGTCTCCGTCTGCTGAAGCTTCCCGAACCGGTGCGCGATATGCTGGCGTCCGGCTCGCTTTCCGCCGGTCATGCGCGGGCGCTTATCCCGACGTCCGATCCGATCGCCCTGGCGAAAAGCGTCGTTGCGAAGGGCATGTCGGTGCGTGATACGGAGCGTCTTGCGCAGAACGATATCAAGGCGCAAAGCGATCCGAACCACGGGCAGGCGCAGCGCAAGGACGAGAAGGATGCCGATACGCTGGCGCTCGAGCGCACGCTTTCGGATGTTCTCGGGCTTGATGTGACCGTCAATCACAAGGGAAGCGGCGGGCAACTGCGGATCGCTTACAAGACGCTCGAACAGCTCGAGGAAATCTGCCGGCTTCTCGAGCGACGGTAGAATCCTTAGCCGGATTCAGCGGCGAGCGGATTGCAGAACGGTCGCCAGCATGGTTTGCATGGCGATCGTGTCTTCCAGTGCCGGGCGCTGCCGACTTTGCAGGATGGCGGCCTGAAGACGCTGTGTTTCACGACGGATTGCCGGACCTGTCCAGCTTTTCAGCGCGTTCTCGACAATCGGCTTGCGCCGGAAATGCAGATGCCGGCCAAGGGTTGCCATGGCCTGGGCGGCGGGCGCCCGCTTTTCATCCATTTCGGCGCGCATCAACTCAAGGAGCTGGAACTGTCGCAGGCATCCTTGCAGCACAAGGAAGACCGGTGTCTTGGACGAGACGATCTTCTGTATGGCGTGCAGGAAACCGTCCTTGTCACCTCTCAGAATGGCGTCGATGGCGTCATCCGTCGAGATCGCGCTGGCATCGCCGACAATCTCCTCGACGTCTTGCTCCTCGATCAGTTCCCTACCCCGACAATAGAGCGCCAGCTTGCGCACCTCGTTGCGCGAGGCGAGCCGGTCTCCGCCGATGGTTTCCACCAGGCGCGTGAGGGCGGCAGGTGAAATGCGCAGGCCCTCCGAGGCCAGTTCCTGGTCGATGAGGGCCTGGAGGGCGCGCCCGTCGTCTGCATAGCAGGCAATGGCGACGGCGGCGGAACTTGATTCGGCCACCTTGCGCAGTCCGGCGCCCTTCTTCAGGTCGCCGGCTTCGATGATCAGCGTTGAGGGACCTGCGGGCTGTTGGGCAAGGATGTCCAACGCGTCGGAGAGGCCCTTTTCGCTGCCGGCATTGCGGATCCAGACCAGGCGATCGCCACCGAAAAGGCCGATCGCGTTCATCTCGTCGATCAGCCGCCCGGGCTGACCGCCGATCTCGCCGGCATCGAGTTTCACGACGGAGAAGGCATCGGTGAGGTCGACGCCGCTGACGGCGGCGAGCGCCGCGGCGCGCTCCGAAACCAGGCCCCGGTCGGGTCCATAGATAAGGAACAGCCGCACGGGCAGCGGTTTGCGCTTCAGGAAACCGTCGAACTCGTGCGACTTGACTTCGGCCATAGCCGGCTCAGCGACGGCCGAGAGCCGACGCGACATCCGCGCGGATCAGCTCTGCCAGCTCCCGGGAACCGCGGTTCTCCGCATCCCTGACCGCCCGCAGCTTGGCGAATTCCTGCACGGGATAATCGACGAGAGCGACTGCGGAGCGCTTGCCCGAGGCCAGTGTTTCGCCGGAGTCGGTCTGCACGAGATTGTAGTCCGCAGAAACGACGATGCGGCCGGCGCGGGGAATGTCGTCACGCACGTCGAGCAGCACGCCGATCTTGCGGACCGTCACGTTGAGTTCGAGGTGGTAAACCGCGCTCTGCGTCTCGCCGGCGCCACCGGAGAAAAGGAAGATCAGGTCGTTGCGGACCTGCTGTTCCACGCGGTCATCGGCTTTCGAGATGGCCACGGCGGCAAGCTTGCCCTCCGTACCGGCGGGCGTGGAGTAAAGCGGCCGCACCTGGCAGCCGGCGACGACGCCAAGGATGGCGATGCCGGCAAACGCCTTGGCGAACCGCGAGAGGCCGGTTCCGTCAGACAACAACATTCACGATCCTCTGTGGTACGACGATGATCTTCTTGGGTTGCTGGCCGGCAAGGGCCGCCTGAACCGCTTCGAGCGCCAGGACGGCCGCCTGGACGGTAGTCTGGTCCGCATCGCGGGCGATTGTCAAATCGGCGCGCTTCTTGCCGTTGATCTGCACCGGCAGCGTGATCTCGTCGTCGGCGACGAGGCGGTCTTCGTAGGACGGCCAAGGGGTTGTCGCGACGAGGCCTTCGCCGCCAACCGTGCGCCAGCATTCTTCCGCCAGATGCGGCGTCATGGGCGCAACGATGCGGATCAGGATGCCAACCGCTTCACGCAGGGCCGCGGTAAGGTCGCTCGAGGCCTTGCCGGCAGCGGCGGTGGTGAGCGGCGCGGCAAGCGCATTGACGAACTCGTAGATGCGCGCAACGGCCTTGTTGAAGGCAAGCTTGTCGTAGTCGGCCTGAACGGCCTTCAGCGTCTTGTGCGCTGCCTGGGAGACGGCGAGCGCTTCACCGTCCGTGCCGGGACGGCTTTCCGCTGCTTTCAGGGCGGGTGCGGCTTCGGAAACAAGGCGCCAGACGCGCTGGACGAAGCGGTGGGCACCTTCGACGCCGGCTTCCGACCAGATGACGTCGCGATCCGGCGGGGAGTCGGACAGCACGAAGAAGCGGGCCGTATCGGCACCATAGGAGGCGATGATGTCGTCGGGATCGACGACGTTCTTCTTCGACTTCGACATTTTCTCGATGGAGCCGATAGTGATTTCTTCGCCGGATTCGAGAAGCGTCGCGTGGCGCTTGCCGTCGATCTCCTCGATGCGGATTTCGGCGGGTGTCACCCATTCGCGCTTGCCGGCGACGGTGCGGCTATAGGTTTCATGCACCACCATGCCCTGGGTGAAAAGGCCCTTGAACGGCTCCTTCACGTCGAGATGGCCGGCAACCTGCATGGCGCGGGTGAAGAAGCGCGAATAGAGCAGATGCAGGATCGCGTGTTCGATACCGCCGATATACTGGTCGACCGGCAACCAGGCATTGGCTGCGGCCGGATCCGTCGGGTCGTTCTCCCACGGGGCGGTGAAACGGGCGAAGTACCAGGACGAATCGACGAAGGTGTCCATCGTGTCCGTCTCGCGGCGAGCGTCCTTGCCGCATTGCGGGCAGGCGACGTGGCGCCAGGTCGGATGGCGGTCGAGCGGGTTGCCCGGCTTGTCGAAGGTGACGTCGTCGGGCAGCTTGACCGGCAGGTCTGCCTTCGGAACCGGCACGACGCCGCAATCCTCGCAGTGGATGACCGGAATGGGGCAGCCCCAGTAGCGCTGGCGCGAAATGCCCCAGTCGCGCAGGCGAAAGTTCACCTTGCGCTCGCCCTGCGGGGCGTTGCCAAGCGTTGCGGCCGACAGGCGCTTTGCCACCTCCTCGAAGGCGGCGCCGGTGCTGAGGCCGTCGAGGAAGCGGGAATTGATCATCACGCCGTCGCCGACATAGGCTTCGTCGGCGATGGCGAAGGTGGCGGCGTCGCCGTTTTCAGGCATCACGACCGGCACGACCGGCAGGTCGTATTTGCGGGCGAAGTCGAGGTCGCGCTGATCCCCGGAAGGGCAGCCGAAGATGGCGCCCGTGCCGTAGTCCATCAGGACGAAGTTGGCGACATAGACCGGCAGCTCCCAGCTGGGATCGAAGGGATGGCGCACGCGGATGCCGGTGTCCATGCCCCTCTTCTCCGCCGTCTCAAGTGCGGCGAGCGAGGTGCCGGCACGGCGGCACTCCTCACAGAACGCCATGATCTCGGCGTTCTTCGCCGAAACGGCCTTGGCGAGCGGATGGTCCGCGGAAATGGCGATGAAGGAGGCGCCGAACAGCGTGTCGGGACGGGTGGTGTAGACGGTGATGTCCTTCTCGCCGGCGAGAACCGCGCCGGTGGCGATCTCCCAGCGCACCAGCATGCCTTCCGAGCGGCCGATCCAGTTCTTCTGCATCAGCCGGACTTTCTCCGGCCACTGGTCAAGCGTTTCCAGCGAATCGAGCAGGTCCTGGCTGAAATCGGTGATCCGGAAGAACCACTGCGTCAGCTCGCGCTGCTCGACGAGTGCGCCGGAGCGCCAGCCGCGGCCGTCGATGACCTGCTCGTTGGCGAGAACCGTATGGTCGACCGGGTCCCAGTTCACCTTGGACTGCTTGCGGTAGACGAGGCCCTTCTCCAGAAAATCGAGGAAGAGGTGCTGCTGGCGCTGATAGTATTCCACGTCGCAGGTGGCGAACTCGCGCGACCAGTCCAGCGACAGGCCCATGGACTTCAGCTGGTTGCGCATGGTCGCAATGTTGTCGTAGGTCCAGCCCTTCGGGTGCACCTTGTTCTGCATGGCGGCGTTTTCGGCGGGCATGCCGAAGGCGTCCCAGCCCATCGGGTGCAGCACGTTGAAACCGCGGGCGCGCTTGTAGCGCGCGACGACGTCGCCCATCGCATAGTTGCGCACATGGCCCATGTGGATGCGGCCAGACGGATAGGGGAACATTTCCAGGACGTAGTACTTTTCGCGCGGATCGTCGTTCTTGGTCAGGAAGACGCTGTCGTCATTCCATTTTGCCTGCCAGCGGGGTTCGGCATCGCGCGGATTGTAACGTTCGGTGGCCATGTCTTTGATGTTCCGGAAGTCTTTTGGGAGTCTTGGAGGGCGGTGCGCCCATGCGAATATGGTGCCGAGACCTTCATCATGAAACCGCCGAAGCGTCAAGTTTTCCGGCCTCCTGGCAGAAGGGATGCGACATGCGCGCGCTTGGCAAACGGCGCCGATTTCGCTAGGTCCGGAACCAGATGCCGATGGAGAGTGACCATGGACCTTCAGGACCGTCTCGAGGACGTTCGCAACCGGATCAGCAAGGCGGCCGTTGAAGCCGGCCGCAGACCCGAGGCGGTGACGCTGGTGGCGGTCTCGAAAACCTTCGATGCCGAAGCGATTCGCCCGGCAATTGCCGCCGGGCAGCGCGTGTTCGGTGAGAACCGCGTGCAGGAGGCCCAGGGCAAATGGCCCGTGCTGCGAGCCGAAACGGCCGGCATGGAGCTTCATCTGATCGGCCCGTTGCAATCCAACAAGGCGGCCGAGGCCGTCGCCCTTTTCGATGTCATCGAGACTGTTGATCGGGAAAAGATCGCCCGCGCAATCGCTACTGAGATGGCGCGGCAGGGGCGTGCGCTGCGGCTCTATGTCCAGGTCAATACCGGGCTTGAACCGCAGAAGGCCGGCATCGCGCCTGATGACACGGTCGCTTTCGTTACGCTCTGCCGTGACGAGCTCGGCCTCACCATCGAGGGGCTGATGTGTATTCCGCCGGCGGAGGAAAATCCGGGCCCGCATTTCGCGCTGCTTGCAAAGCTCGCCGAACGCTGCAACCTCGACCGCCTGTCGATGGGCATGTCGGGCGACTATGACGTGGCTATCGGCTTTGGCGCGACAAGTGTGCGTGTCGGTTCCGCGATTTTTGGAACGCGCTGACGTCCCCGCTTGACGGTCTTCAAGGGGCAATTTGCCGCTTGAGGCTTTCGTCTGGCTTTTCCGAAGCATCGTCCTCTCCTATTCTCCCCCATGGAGGACCGGCCGGTTTCATGGCCGGACATGGAGGATGCGATGCAGAAGACCTATGCCGAGATCTATCGGTTGTGGAAGAATGACCACAGGGGTCATTGGGCCGAGGCGGCCCGGGCGATCGACTGGTTCAGCGAGCCGACGGATATTTTCGACGCGGCGCAGGGCGTCTACGGGCGCTGGTTTCCCGATGCGATCGGCAACACCTGTCACAACTGCGTGGACCGGCATGTGGCGGCCGGGCATGGCGGGGATACGGCGCTGATCTATGACAGCCCGGTGACGGGTCGCAAGGCGCGCTACAGCTACGGCGACCTCCTTTCCCATGTGAATGCTATGGCGGCGGTGCTCGTCGATCAGGGCGTAGAGAAGGGCGACCGCGTCATTCTCTACATGCCGATGATCCCGGAGGCGATCTTCGCCATGCTGGCCTGTGCGCGCATCGGGGCGATCCATTCGGTGGTCTTCGGTGGGTTTGCCGCGAGCGAACTCGCAGCGCGCATCGACGATTCCACCGCGAAACTCGTCGTCACGGCCAGCTGCGGCATCGAGCCCAATCGCGTGGTCGCCTACAAGCCGTTGCTCGACACGGCGATCGAGCTGGCCGGGCACAAGCCGGAGCGTTGCCTCGTGTTGCAGCGGCCGGAACTGGTGGCGGAGCTGAAGCCGGGGCGCGATGTTGATCTCGGCCCTGCGCTTTCGGCGGCGCGGGAGGATGGGCGTGAAATCCCCTGCGTGCCATTGGCGGCAACGGATCCGCTCTACATTCTCTACACGTCAGGTACGACCGGCCAGCCCAAGGGCGTCATCCGCGACAATGGCGGCCACATGGTGGCACTGGCCTGGACGATGCGGGCGTTCTACGGCGTGGAGCGCGGCGAGGTCTATTGGGCGGCGTCGGATATCGGCTGGGTCGTCGGCCATTCCTACATCGTCTATGCACCGCTTCTCAATGGCAGCACCACGGTGCTCTACGAGGGCAAGCCGGTCGGCACGCCGGATGCGGGCGCCTTCTGGCGGGTGGTGGAGGACTACAAGGTCTCGGTGCTCTTCACCGCCCCGACCGCCTTCCGCGCCATCCGCAAGGAGGATCCGGAAGGTGTACTCGTCAAGCGGCACGACATTTCCAGCCTGCGGGCCCTGTTCCTGGCCGGTGAGCGGGCCGATCCGGATACAATCCGCTGGGCTGAAGCGGTGCTCGGCGTGCCGGTCATCGATCACTGGTGGCAGACGGAAACCGGCTGGCCGATCGTCGGCAACCCGCTCGGCCTTGGGCTGCTGCCGGTGAAACACGGCTCCCCGACTGTGCCCATGCCGGGTTATGAGCTGCATGTGCTCGACGATGCCGGCCACGAGGTTTCGCCTGGCACGCTCGGCAACATCGCCATCAAGCTGCCCCTCCCCCCTGGCTGCCTGACGACCTTCTGGAATGCCGACGAGCGTTTCCGCTCAGCCTGCCTTTCGGAGTTCCCCGGCTACTACAAGACGGCCGATGCCGGTTACATCGACGAAGACGGGTACGTCTTCATCATGTCGCGCACCGACGACATCATCAACGTTGCCGGTCACCGTCTTTCGACGGGCGCGATGGAAGAGGTCTGCGCGAGCCATCCGGATGTCGCCGAATGTGCCGTGATCGGCGTCGCCGATGCGTTGAAGGGCCAGTTGCCGGCCGGCTTCCTCGTTTTGAAGAGCGGTGTTTCACGTGAATCATCGGTCGTGGAGCAAGAGGTTGTCGGCCTTGTGCGCGAGCGCATCGGCCCGGTCGCCGCCTTCAAGACGGCGATCTGCGTAAAGCGCTTGCCGAAAACGCGCTCCGGAAAGATCCTGCGCGGTACCATGCAGAAGATCGCGGACCGGGTGGACTGGAAGATGCCGGCGACCATCGACGATCCCGCTATCCTGGACGAGATTGCCGAGGTCTTGTCGAGTCGGCGGATCGTTTGAGCAACAAAAAACCCGGCCATTTCGGTGGCCGGGTTTTTGCTGTCTGGTGATGGAAGGCGCTTAGAAGCGGTCGTCTTCATCCTCGTCCGGCGTGGCCGACTTCAGCGACTTCAGCTTGGCGAAGACGGCATCGGCGTCGATTTCCTTCTCTTCCTCGCGGTCGGTGCTGTAGGGCAGCTTTTCCGTTTCCTGCGCGGATTCGAGCGTTGCGCCGAGTTCGGCGGCGGTCGGCAGCGGACGACCCTTCGAGGCGCGTTCGACCTCGAGGTCGAGGTCGATCTGCGAGCACAGACCCAGCGTTACCGGATCCATCGGCGTCAGGTTGGTCGAATTCCAGTGGGTGCGTTCGCGGATCTGCTCGATCGTCGATTTGGTCGTGCCGACGAGACGCGAGATCTGCGCATCCTTGAGTTCCGGATGGTTGCGCACCAGCCAGAGAATGGCGTTGGGGCGGTCCTGGCGCTTGGAGACCGGCGTGTAGCGCGGGCCCTTGCGCTTGGATTCCGGCACGCGGACCTTCGGTTCGGACAGCTTCAGCTTGTGATTCGGATTGGCTTCGGCGCGGGCAATTTCCTCGCGCGACAGCTGACCGGTCGAGATGGGGTCGAGGCCCTTGATGCCCTGCGCCGATTCGCCGTCGGCGATGGCCTTCACTTCGAGCGGGTGCAGTTTGCAGAATGTGGCGATCTGGTCGAACGACAGCGCCGTGTTGTCGACCAGCCAGACCGCGGTCGCCTTTGGCATGAGGAGCTGCTGAGCCATGGATATAGTCCTTCTGTCCGTCCGCGCCGGTGTCGCGGGCCGTGGGGTGTAACCACTATGTTCCGGGAATTCGGCCCTCTATACAATCACTGTCGCAGAAATGCAATTCTTCAAGCGCAAATGACCTTTTGTCTAATTGCCCGAAGGATTTGACCTGATATGTATGGCGACGGAGATGCGGGGGACCGGAGGAGACACGGCTTGCCCGCCCATGCGCAGTGAGGAGGAATCCATGTCCGCAAAGACCTATCCGGTGCTGAAGTCCGCGAAAAGCCGCACGCTGATCGACAACGAAACCTATCAGAACTGGTATCGCGAAAGCATCGAGAACCCGGAGCGTTTCTGGGACAAGCACGGCATGCGGATCGACTGGTTCAAGCCCTATACCAAGGTGAAGAACACGTCGTTCACCGGCAAGGTGCCGATCAAGTGGTTTGAAGACGGCATCACCAACGTCTCCTACAATTGCATCGATCGCCATCTCAAGGCGCATGGTGATCAGGTCGCCATCATCTGGGAAGGCGACAACCCCTATATCGACAAGAAGATCACCTATAACGAGCTCCATGAACACGTCTGCCGCATGGCGAACGTGATGAAGAAGCACGGCGTCAAGAAGGGCGATCGCGTCACCATCTACATGCCGATGATCCCGGAAGCGGCCTATGCCATGCTCGCCTGCGCGCGCATCGGCGCCGTGCACTCCGTCGTCTTCGGCGGCTTCTCGCCGGATGCCTTGGCCGGCCGCATTGTCGACTGCGAATCGACCTTCGTTGTTACCTGCGACGAGGGTGTGCGCGGCGGTAAACCCATTCCGCTGAAGGAAAACACCGACACGGCGATCGACATCGCCGCCAAGAACCATGTCATCGTCAACAAGGTGCTCGTCGTGCGCCGCACCGGTGGCAAGATCGGCTGGGCGCCGGGCCGTGACATCTGGCATCACCAGGAAGTGCTGACCGTGCCGCGCGATTGTCCGCCGGCCAGGATGAAGGCGGAAGACCCGCTCTTCATCCTCTACACGTCGGGCTCCACCGGCAAGCCGAAGGGCGTTCTGCACACCACGGCCGGCTACCTCGTCTATGCCTCGATGACGCACAAATACGTCTTCGACTACCAGGACGGCGATATCTACTGGTGCACGGCCGACGTGGGTTGGGTCACCGGCCATTCCTACATCGTCTACGGTCCGTTGGCGAACCGTGCGACCACGCTTATGTTTGAGGGCGTGCCGAACTTCCCGGATGCCGGCCGCTTCTGGGAGGTGGTCGACAAGCACAAGGTCAACATCTTCTACACCGCTCCGACGGCGATCCGCGCCCTCATGGGCGCTGGCGATGCCTTCGTGAAGCGCTCGTCGCGTTCGTCGCTGCGCCTGCTCGGCTCGGTCGGTGAGCCGATCAATCCGGAAGCCTGGGAATGGTATTACAACGTCGTCGGCGAAGGTCGTTCGCCGATCGTCGACACCTGGTGGCAGACGGAAACCGGCGGCATTCTGATCACCCCGCTGCCGGGCGCCACGGAGCTCAAGCCCGGTTCGGCGACACGGCCGTTCTTCGGCATCAAGCCGCAGCTTGTCGACAATGAAGGCAACGTGCTGGAAGGGGCGGCCGACGGCAACCTCTGCATCACCGACAGCTGGCCGGGCCAGATGCGCACAGTCTATGGCGATCACAAGCGCTTCGTCGAAACCTATTTTTCGACCTACAAGGGCAAGTATTTTACCGGTGACGGCTGCCGCCGTGACGAGGATGGCTATTACTGGATCACCGGTCGTGTCGACGACGTGCTCAACATTTCCGGCCACCGCCTCGGCACGGCCGAAATTGAATCGGCCCTCGTCTCGCACCATCTGGTCTCGGAAGCCGCCGTCGTCGGCTATCCGCACAGCCTCAAGGGCCAGGGCATCTACTGCTATGTCTCGCTGATGGCTGGCGAGGAAGGCACCGATGCGCTGCGCCAGGACCTCGTCAAGCATGTGCGCAAGGAGATCGGCCCGATCGCGACGCCGGACAAGATCCAGTTCTCGCCCGGCCTGCCAAAAACGCGTTCCGGCAAGATCATGCGCCGCATCCTGCGCAAGATCGCCGAGGACGATTTTGGCTCTCTCGGCGATACGTCCACCCTCGCTGATCCGGCCGTGGTGGACGACCTGATCGCCAACCGGCAGAACAAGGCTGCGGGTTGAGCCTGAAACATAAAGCGAAACGGCGGCCACTGGCCGCCGTTTTCGTTTGAGGTGGTTTTGTTTGAGCGGGAGTTTCCATCCTCGGGTCTGTCGGGGATCCTGCTGTGTGGAGTGTCGGCCGAGTGGTAGGCGGATCACACCTCACCGTGATGAAGGAGAGACCCCGGGCGTATCCCGTCAAAAATCGATTGCCCGGCCTTTGATCTCCCAATCACCGAAGCGGGCCGGATCGGCTCCGCCGCGTCCACCGGTCTCCGGGGCGGGTTCCGCCTGCGGGGCGGCCTTGCGGCGTTCTTCTGCTTCCTGAAGGGCCCGCTGGGCGGCGGGGGACAGCACTTTCCGGCCGTCCGTATGATTGTCGTTGTCGCTTTGCATGAAATTGGGCATCCTTCCCGGATATTGAAGAATTCCTGTTCGCTTCCCATCCTATAAGGCATGTCGCGCAAAAGTGTGCAGCGGTTTTGCGAGAACGACATGAAAAAGCTAGGTGTGAAGGCGTTGTGGAAAGCGCTGATTCACGTGAAACATTCCCTTGACAACAGGTGAATGGCAGCCCGGCAAGAGACCAGACAGGAGCCGAAAACGTATGAACATCGTTCGCACAGCCATGCTTCTCGCCGTGATGACGGCGCTTTTCATGGGCGTGGGCCTGCTCATCGGCGGCAAGGGCGGCATGCTGATCGCGCTTCTCGTCGCCATCGCCATGAACTTCTTTTCCTACTGGAATTCCGACCGCATGGTGCTGTCCATGTATGGCGCCAAGGAGGTCGATGAGCGTTCGGCGCCGGAATATTACGGCATTGTGCGCGATCTCGCCAAACGCGCTGGCCTGCCCATGCCGCGCGTCTATGTCATCAACAGCGACCAGCCGAATGCCTTTGCCACCGGCCGCAACCCGCAGAATGCCGCGGTTGCTGCTTCGACCGGCCTGCTGCATGCCTTGACTTATGAAGAGGTGGCGGGCGTGATGGCGCATGAGCTCGCGCATATCCAGAACCGCGACACCCTGACCATGACGCTGACGGCGACGATTGCCGGCGCGATCTCCATGCTCGCCAACTTCGCCATGTTCTTCGGCGGTAGCGGCAACCGGGAAAACAACAACCCGCTCGGCTTCATCGGTGTGCTCATTGCCATGATCGTCGCCCCTTTCGCTGCCATGCTGGTGCAGATGGCAATCAGCCGCACCCGCGAATATTCTGCCGACAAGCGGGGTGCGGAGATCTGCGGCAATCCGCTCTGGCTCGCCTCCGCCTTGAAGAAGATCGCGGTCGCTGCCGGCCGCATTCGCAACGACGGCGCCGAGCACAATCCGGCGACAGCCCATATGTTCATCATCAATCCGCTGTCGGGCGAGCGCATGGACAACCTGTTCTCCACCCATCCGAACACGGAGAACCGCATCGCCGCGCTTCAGGAAATGGCCCGCGGCAAAGAGATGCGCTCGACGGAGCCGGTGCGGGCTGATAATCCGTCCCGCAAATCGCGTTCCGTCCCGTCGACCGGCTGGGGACGCGGAGGTTCCGAACCGCCCAAAGGTCCCTGGTCTTGAACGACGACAATCGAAAAAACAGATCGCATCCGAAACGCCATCGCCCCAGCAAGGGGCCGTCTGCGGATGCCGCAGCCAACCATCCGGAAAAGCCGGGCCTGCGCGCCCGGCAGGCCGCGGCCAAGATCCTGGCGGCTGTCGTCGATCGCAGGACGCCGCTCGACGGCATGCTTGACCTCGAAAACGGCAACCCGGCCTATTGCCAGCTGAACGATGCCGACCGTGCGCTCGTCCGTGCCATCCTCAACACGGCGCTGCGCCACCTCCCCCGCATCGAGGCCATTCTCGACACGCTGGTCGGCACGCCCCTGCCTGATGGCGCCCGGGCGCTGCATCACGTCCTGACGGTCGCCGCGGCACAGATCCTCTATCTCGACGTGCCCGATCACTCCGCTGTCGACCTCGCGGTCGAGCAGGCGCAGATCGATCCGCGCAACCGCCGTTTCGCAAGCCTCACCAATGCGGTGCTGCGCCGCCTGTCGCGCGAAAAGGCCTCGCATTTGACGGCGACAAATGCCGTTTCCGTCATCCCGGCCTGGTTCCATGAGCGGCTAGCCGCCGTCTACGGACATGACCACGCCGCGCGCATTGCCGATGCCTTGCTCGAGCCCTCCACTGTCGATCTGACGGTCAAGTCCGATGCCGAAGGCTGGGCCGAGCGGTTCGGTGGCCTGATTCTACCGACAGGGTCGGTCCGCCTTCCGGTTGCCTCCGGTGCCATTCCAGCACTCGAAGGCTTTGAGGACGGGGAATGGTGGGTACAGGATGCCGCGGCAAGCCTGCCGGCAAAGCTGTTTTCGGATCTTGCGGGCAAGCGGGTCGCCGATCTCTGTGCTGCGCCCGGCGGCAAGACCGCGCAGCTCGCCGCAGCGGGGGCCAAGGTCACCGCCCTCGACCAGTCCGGCAACCGTCTGAAGCGGCTTGTCGGCAATCTCGACCGGCTCCGCCTCTCGGCCGAGACCGTTGAGGCGAACATGGCGGAATACCGCCCGGGTGAACTCTTCGATGCCGTTCTTCTCGACGCACCCTGCTCCTCGACAGGCACGATCCGCCGTCATCCCGACGTGCTCTGGACCAAGGGGCCGGAGGATATCGGCAAGCTGGCCGGCCTGCAGGAACGTCTGCTGCGCCACGCGCTGACGCTGGTGCGCCCCGGCGGCGAGCTGGTCTTCTCCAACTGCTCGCTCGATCCGAGCGAAGGCGAGGAGATGGTATCCCGCGTTCTCGCCGACAATCCGGACTGGCGCATTGCGCCGGTCGATCCTGCCGACTGGCCGGGTTTGGAAGAGGCGATTTCCCCGCGCGGCGAATTCCGCACCACGCCTGCGATGCTGCCCGCAACCGGCAGCCATGCCGGTGGCCTGGATGGGTTCTATGCCGTGCGGCTCGTCCATGCCGGCTGATCTGCAAGGGCGCCTGGGAACGGCTTCCACCGTCGTCAACAGTCCATCGACCGGCAGTCAATTGACGACGCTTGCCTTCTCGGCCTAGCTATAGGCCCAGGAGGCATTCGTTAACCATGCAGCTTTCCGACAGGCAGCGGCTTCTCTATCTGTATATGCGTGAGGGTTGGCGCCGGTTTTCTCGGAGGCTCGCCCTCGGGCGAATCAGTGCCATGCGCTTTTCCGGCGGTACGCCGGACCGGCTGGTCGTCGCGCCGACAGACCTTCACCCTGCCGATTCGTTTGCCGGCGAAGAAATCGTTGCCGGCCGCTTTCCGCTGGCTGGCCGCGTTCTTGAATGCGACGGCGAATCACCCTTCGCGCTGGAGCTTCCCTCGGAGGAGTTCGCGGTGCGCCTGCATTCCTTCGGCTGGCTGCGGCACATGCGGCTGGTGGATCCGGAAAAGGCGGCTCATACCGCCCGCTTCGTGGTGGACGACTGGCTGCAGAGCCATGGACGCGTCATCGGCGGGCTTGCCTGGCGGCCGGATGTCGCCGCTCAGCGCATCATCGCCTGGTTGTCCCATTCGCCTGTTGTCCTGAAGGATGCCGATTATCCGTTCTATCGCCGCTTCCTGAAGAGTCTCGCCTTCCAGGTTCGGTATCTGCGCCATGTCGCCGATACGACGCGCGATGGCGAACCGCGGCTCAGGGTGCGTATTGCGCTCGCCATGGCCTCCATCGCCATGCCGAGCTCGGCCTCGCGCATGCGCAAGGCCGCCCGCCATCTCGACGAGGAGCTCGACCGGCAGATTTTGCCGGACGGTGGTCATTCCTCCCGCAATCCGCGCGCCGCGCTCGATGTGCTGCTCGACCTGCTGCCGTTGCGCCAGACCTATGTCAATCTCGGCCACGACATGCCGGCGCAGCTCATCCCCTCGATCGACCGTATCTTCCCGGCGCTGCGCTTCTTCCGCCATCAGGGTGGCGAGCTCGCGCTGTTCAATGGCGCGACCTATACGCTCGCAAATGAGCTGATGTCGGTGCTGCGGTATGACGAGACCGGCGGTGCGCCGTTCAAGGCATTGCCGTTGAGCCGGTATGATCGCCTGGCGGTCCAGGAAACGGTCGTTCTGATGGATACGGGCGTGCCCAAATCTGTCGATCTGTCGGCGACAGCCGCCGCCGGTGCGCTTTCCATTGAAGTGTCCTCGGGCAAGAACCGTTTCATCGTCAATTCCGGTCGTCCGCGTTTTGCCGGCGAGGCACTCAGGCAGATGTCGCGTACCACCGCAGCCCATTCCGTCGCCACGCTCAACGACACATCCTCCTCGCGGATTTCCACCTCCCGCTTCCTGGGGCCGATCGTCGTCGGCGGCATCAGCAAGGTGGACGTGGCGCGGGCCGAGCGTCAGTCGGGCGCCGACAGCGTGACGGCGACCCATGACGGTTATCTCAAGCGCTTCGGCCTGCTCTACGAACGGGATATCCTCGTTGCGGCGACGGGCGGTGAGATCCGTGGCCGGGAGCGCTTCTACAAGCCCGCCGATCCGGACGGCGCGATCGAGAAGGGCACGGCAGTGGTGCGCTTCCATATCCACCCGACGATCCAGCTCTACAGGGTATCGGCCAACGAGACGCGGCTGATCGCCCCTGACGGCGAGGCCTGGGCGCTGACCTGCGTCGATGTCGCGGTGGCGGAAGAGGAGGATGTCTTCTTCGCCGATCCTTCCGGTGTCAGGGCCTCGCGCCAGCTCACGCTGACCATGCCGCTTGCCAAAGTGGCCGAAGTTCAGTGGTCGTTGGTGCGGCAACGCTGAGAATTCCCGGCGTTTGGCGGTTTTCTCGCGGCCGGGCCTGTGATAACGGGGCGCATGACCATCCGGCCCGCCCTTCCGGGCCGTCAGAACGGAGTGCCCCCAATGGCCGTCATTTCCAAGAAGATCCCCGCCCCCGATCGTGTCGCCCTGCGCACGGCCCTGCTGTCCGTCTCCGACAAGGCCGGCGTCGTCGACCTCGCCCGGGCCCTTGCCGAGAAGGGCGTGCGGCTGCTGTCGACCGGCGGCACACACAAGGCGCTCCGCGACGCCGGGCTTGACGTCACCGACGTTTCCGAGGTTACGGGCTTTCCGGAAATCATGGACGGCCGCGTAAAGACGCTGCATCCCACCGTGCATGGCGGCCTGCTGGCGATCCGTGACGATGCGGAGCATGTCGAGGCGATGAAGGAACACGGTATCGGCGCGATCGACCTTGCCGTCATCAACCTCTATCCTTTCGAGGAAGTGCGCGCCAAGGGGGGTGACTATCCGACGACGGTCGAGAACATCGACATCGGCGGCCCGGCGATGATCCGCGCCTCGGCCAAGAACCATGCCTATGTGACCATCGTCACCGACCCGGCCGATTATCCTGCGCTGCTTGAGGAACTCGCCGACGGTTCGACCTCCTACGCTTTTCGCCAGCGTATGGCGGCGAAGGCCTATGCCCGCACGGCGGCCTATGACGCGGCCATCTCCAACTGGTTCGCCGATGCGCTCGACATCGCGATGCCCCGCCACCGCGTGCTCGGCGGTGTGTTGAAGGAAGAGATGCGTTATGGCGAGAACCCGCACCAGAAGGCAGGCTTCTACGTGACGGGTGAAAACCGCCCGGGCGTCGCGACCGCCACGCTGCTGCAGGGCAAGCAGCTTTCCTACAACAACATCAACGACACCGATGCGGCCTTCGAACTCGTCGCCGAATTCCTGCCGGAGATCGGCCCGGCCTGCGCGATCGTCAAGCATGCCAATCCCTGCGGCGTTGCCACCGGCAAGACGCTGAAGGATGCCTATGCGCGGGCGCTCGCCTGCGATCCGGTCTCGGCCTTCGGTGGCATCATCGCGCTCAACACCACGCTCGATGGCGAGACGGCGGAGGAGATCGTCAAGCTCTTCACCGAGGTCATCATCGCGCCGGACGCGGACGAGAAGGCCCGGGCCATCATCGCCGGCAAGCCGAACCTGCGCCTGCTGGTGACGGGCGCCCTGCCCGATCCGCGTGTGCCCGGCCTTTCCGCCAAGACGGTGTCGGGCGGCCTGCTCGTGCAAAGCCGCGACGACGGCATGGTCGAGGACCTTGAGCTGAAGGTCGTCACCAAGCGTGCGCCGACCGCCCAGGAACTGGTGGATATGAAGTTCGCCTTCAAGGTTGCCAAGCACGTCAAGTCGAATGCTGTGGTCTATGCCAAGGATGGCCAGACGGCCGGCATCGGTGCCGGCCAGATGAGCCGCGTCGATTCCGCCCGCATCGCCGGCCTGAAGGCCGAGGAAGCGGCCAAGGCCATGGGTCTTGCCGAGCCGCTGACGCGGGGTTCGGCTGTCGCGTCGGAAGCTTTCCTGCCCTTTGCTGACGGCCTGCTCTCGGCGATCGCAGCGGGCGCCACGGCGGTGATCCAGCCGGGTGGTTCGATGCGCGACGCGGAGGTGATTGCCGCGGCTGACGAGGCGGGCGTCGCGATGGTCTTCACCGGCATGCGCCATTTCCGTCACTAGACCGTTTTGTCCTGCGCAATTCCGGAAGGCCGCCTTTTGGCCTCGTTGAGTAGTTAGCCGGATTCTTCACCAGATAGAAACGCCCCGCTTGCGGGGCGTTTTGCGTTTCAGACCTCCACCTTCGCCGCCGGATAGGGCGTGCGCAGCAGGAGCAGGAAGCCGACAAGGAGGAAGGCGATGAGCGCCATCATGCCGAGGCGCGCCGAGCCTGTCGCCGTGGTGACGAGCGCGACGGAGAGGGGGGCGAGAAAGGATGTGGCGCGGCCGGACAGGGCATAGAGGCCGAAATAGCGGCCCGCCTCGTCCGGATGGATGCTCTGGGCGAGATAGGACCGGGCGGAGGCCTGGACGGGGCCGAAGGCGATGCCGATCAGAAGGCCGTAGACGATATAGGCCTTTTCCGCTGCGGTGCCGAACAGGCCGCCGGAATCGGCGGTCGGCAAGGGTAACAGGCCGAACAGCGTGAAGCCCGGGCCGGTGGAGACGATGCCGATGGTAGCCAGCGTCAGGCAGATGAGGCTTATCACCACGACGGTTTTCGAGCCGAGCTGCCGGTCCATGCGGCTGGCATAGAGGCAGCCGCCGATCGCCACCACATTGAGGATGATGCCGTAGATGCCGAGTTCGAAGGTCTGCCAGGCGAACATGCCGGCGGCGAAGGTGCCGCCGAGCGCCAGCAGCCCGTTGACCCCGTCCTGATAGATCATCCGGGCAATGAGGAAGCGCAGGATGCCGGGTTTTCTGCGCAGGTCGCGCAGTGCGAATGTGAGATCGGCGAAGCCGGCGCGCACCGCAGCCGCAATGGGTAGCCCCCGGCTCTGGTCCGGCGTGAAGAAGAACATCGGCAGGATGAAGACGAGGTACCACAGCGCCGAGATCGGCCCGGTGATGCGGGCATCTTCGCCTGCGGCAGCGTCGAGGCCGAAGAGCGGACTGATGCCGATCGCCGTCCGGCCTGTCTCCGGATTTGCGGCCAGAAGGGCGACGACGGCAATCAACACGATCATGCCGCCGAGATAACCGAGGCCCCATGCGATGTTGGAGATGCGGCCGGCATCCGCGGGGCTCACCAGGCGTGGCATCATCGAATCGTTGAAGACGATGGAGAACTCCGCCGCCACGGTGGCGAGCACGATCATCGCCATGGCGAAGATGAGGCTGCTGCCGGGCGCGGCATACCAGAGGGCGAAGAGAGACAGGATCTTGATGGCGGCGAAGGCGGCGATCCAGGGCTTTCGCGCGCCGGAGGCATCGGCGATGGAGCCCATGATCGGGGCGAGCAACGCGATGGTGACGCCGGCGATGGTGAGCGTATAGCTCCAGGCCGCCTGCCCGGCCGCGTGGTCCTCGGTGAGGCGCGAGACGAGGTAAGGGCCGAAGATGAAGGTGGTGATGACCGTGAAGAACGGCTGCGCCGCCCAGTCGAATAGCATCCAGCCCGTTATGCCGAGGCGGCTCGTCCGCCCTGCCGCTGCTTCCGCCACGCCTATCCCCGCTTTTCGAATCGTTGCGGCGGGTTTTCACGCCGGTTTCGCCGGGAGGCTAGCATTTGCCGGTGACGGGATTCAACGGGTGCGGTGAGACCCTCTCTGCCTGCCAGGCAGAGAGGGCAGTTGCGGTTGCGCAAAGGCGCGATAGCCACGGCCGCACGGAAGGTGGCCGCGATGAGGCAAGGGCGTGCCTTACCGGGCCCGTTCCTGCGCGAGGTCGCTCAGGATGCCAGCGGCGACGCTGACCTTGGCGAGCGTGGCTTCGCCTGCTTCCGTCAGCGCCGAGAGATTGGCGGTGACGCGGGCGAGGCGCTCGCGGTCACCCTGCTGCCAGGTGGCGAGCGGTGCCTTGTCGCCCTTGTGGCGTGTCAGCACCACCGTGGCGAGGTCCCGGCGGGCATTGGCGATGTCGGTGAGGCTGCGCTGCAGGGCGAGCGCTTCATAGAGATCGCCGGTCGGGATGCGGCTGGCCGCCGAAAGCAGCCGGCCGATATTGAGTGCTGCGCTGATGCCGGCGAAGGTCTGCGCCGTCTTGCTGAGCGTGTCGCCCGTCGCCCCGGCGATCAGCATGACCTCCGGCACGAAGGTCAGCATGGAGAGCGTGGCGATCTCCTCGGCCAGCTCCGTCGGCACGCCTTCGTCCTCATAGGCATGGGCCTTGCGGCGGGCTTCGTCGCCGGCCTGCTCGGAGATGAGGGTGGCAAGATGCGGACGCAGCTGCTTCAGGGCCTGCTTGAGCTTGTGCACCGCCTGGTCCATCGGGCCGGAGACCGCACCGGTGGTCAGGAGCAGGCTGGTGACGGAAGCGTAGATACGGCCGATTTCCTCGTAGAGCTCGTTCTGCACCGATCCTGAAACCTGGTTGTCCAGAGCATCGACGCCGGCATAGAGGGCGGCGAGGCCGTAGCCGTCGCGGGCGATGACGGCGGCTTTTACCGCATCCGCCGGACCGAAACCGGTGCCGTCGGTCAGCGTGTTGACGAAGGCCGGGCCGCCGCGGTTGATCACCTCGTTGGCGAGGATCGTTGCAATGATCTCGCGGCGCAGGCGGTGCGAACGGATGTCGTCTGCATAGGCCTTCTGCATCTTCGCCGGGAAGTAGCCCATCAGCGTCGGCTCGAAATACGGCTCGTCCGGCAGATCGGTATGGACGAGTTCATCGAACAGCACCAGTTTGGCATAGGAGAGCAGCACGCCGATCTCCGGCCGCGTCAGCGGCTTGCCGGCCTGGTAGCGTTCGGCGACCGTGCGGTCATCGGGCAGCGTCTCGACCTTTCGGTTGAGCTGGCCGGCGGCCTCGAAGCGATCCATCAGGCGGGTCAGTGGCGCGCGGTTGGCGGCACCCTGCTTTTCCGTCAGCGAGATCGCCAGCGATTGCAGGTAGTTGTTGCGCAGCACGAGGTGCCCCACCTCGTCCGTCATCGAGGCGAGCAGAACGTTGCGCTTGGCGCGCGGCAGCCGGTCGTCGCGCATGGCCGAGGCGAGCGCGATCTTGATGTTGACCTCGACGTCCGACGAGTTCACGCCGGCCGAGTTGTCGATGGCATCCGAGTTGCAGCGCCCGCCCTTGAGGCCGAAGGCGATGCGGCCGCGCTGGGTGACACCGAGATTGGCGCCCTCGCCGATCACCTTGGCGCGCACGTCGTCGGCGACGATGCGGATCGGGTCGTTGGCGCGATCGCCGACCTCCGCATCCGTCTCGTTCTGGCCGCGGATATAGGTGCCGATACCGCCGAACCACATCAGATCGACCGGCGCCTTGAGGATCGCCGTCATGATCTCGAAGGGCGTCGCCTTGGCCTTGTCGATGCCGATCACGGCCATGGCTTCCGGCGTGAGCGTCACGGATTTTTCCGTGCGCGGGATGATCATTGCGCCCTTGGACAGAACCGAGCGGTCATAGTCCTGCCAGCTGGAGCGCGGCAGGTTGAACATGCGGCGCCGTTCGGCGAAGGACGTGTCGGTATCCGGGTTGGGGTCGATGAAGATGTCGCGGTGGTCGAAGGCGGCGAGGAGCCGGATCTTGCGCGACAGCAGCATGCCGTTGCCGAAGACGTCGCCCGACATGTCGCCGACGCCGGCGACGGTGAAGGGCGTCTTCTGGATGTCGATGTTCATTTCGCGGAAGTGGCGCTTCACGGTTTCCCAGGCGCCGCGGGCGGTGATGCCCATCTTCTTGTGGTCGTAGCCGGCCGAGCCGCCCGAGGCAAAGGCGTCGTCGAGCCAGAAGCCGGCCTCCTGCGCCAGGCCGTTTGCGGTGTCGGAGAAGGTTGCGGTTCCCTTGTCGGCGGCGACGACGAAATAGGGATCGTCGCCGTCGAGGCGCACCGTGTCGGCCGGCGGCACCACGTCCTGGCCGACGATGTTGTCCGTGACGGAGAGGAGCGTGCGGATATAGGTCTTGTAGGCCTCGGTGCCGGCCTTGAAGACGGCGTCGCGGCTACCGCCGACCGGGAGCTGCTTCGGATAGAAGCCGCCCTTGGCGCCGACGGGTACGATGACCGAGTTCTTGACCTGCTGGGCCTTCACGAGGCCGAGCACTTCCGTTCGGTAGTCCTGCGCGCGGTCGGACCAGCGCAGGCCGCCGCGGGCGACCTTGCCGAAGCGCAGATGCACGCCCTCGACCTCGGCGCCGTAGACGAAGATCTCGCGGAAGGGCCGTGGTTCCGGCAGGCCGTCGAGAGCCTTCGGGTCGAGCTTGATCGCCAGCGTCTTGCGCGGTTTTCCGTCCGCATCGCGCTGGAAGTAGTTGGTGCGCAGCGTTGCCTCGATGGCGTTGACGTAGCGGCGCAGGATGCGGTCCTCGTCGAGGCTCGGCACGTTCGCCAGCGCGGTCTCGATCGCCGCTGCGATCTCTGCGGATTTCTTCTCGCGCTGGCGCTCTGAGAGCTTCGGATCGAGGCGGGTCTCGAACAGGCGGAAGAGGTCGGCGGCGATAAGCGGGTACTTGTTGAGCGTATCGGCGATATAGCCCTGCGAATAGGCGATGCCCGTCTGGCGCAGGTAGCGCGAATAGGTGCGCAGCGCCATGATCTGACGGGCGGACAGTCCACCGGTCAGCACAAGGCGGTTCAGCGCGTCGTCGTCCACATCGCCGTGCCAGGCCGCGAGGAATGCCTCCTCCAGCATCGGGCTCAGCTTGGCAAGATTGATCTCGATGCCATCGCGGTGCTTCAGTTCCATGTCATGCAGGATGACGCGGCGCTCACCGCCATCGAGGCCGGCAAGTGTCAGGTCGTGCGTCTGCTCACTGATGACGTTGAAGCCGAGATTTTCCAGAAGCGGCACGCGCTGCGATAGCGAAACGGGTTCGCCGGCATGGAAGATTTTCAGTTCGACGGAGGCGAGATCCGTGTTCCAGGCCTTGCGGTAGAAGGCGATGCTGATCGGGTTCTCGGGCGTTGCCGTGGTGATGAGGGAAAGATCCGCATGGGCCTCGGCGGGGGTGAAGTCCTCCTGGTAGCTGCGGTCGGTGACGAGCCGCACGCCGTCTGTATTGGAGAGGGCCTCGAACCTGTCGGTCCAGCGGGTGGCGATCTCGCGCACCGCCTGTTCGAGCTTGCCCTGCGGGATGCGCGGAGTCTTGCCGCCGGAGCGGCCGATGATGAAGTGCACGCGCGCAAGGCCGCCTTCCGGGAAGGCCGGATAGTAGGCCGAGACGCGGCCGTCATAGGCCGACTTCAGATAGTTGCCGATCTTTTCGCGTACGTCGGAATCGTACTGTTCGCGTGGCACGTAGACGATGACGGAGACGAAGCGGTCGAAGCGATCGATACGCGGCAGCACGCGGATGCGCGGCCGGTCGGAGAGTTCGTTGATCTGCTCGCAGAAGGTGGCAAGCAGACTGGTGTCGATCTGGAAGAGGTCGTCGCGCGGATAGGATTCCAGCGTGTTGATCAGCATCTTGCCGGAATGGCTCTTCGGGTCGTAGCCGAAATGCTCGATGACCGCGGCGACCTTCGAGCGCAGCAGCGGGATCTGGCCGGCGGCGTGGGTGTAGGCTGTCGAGGTGAAGAGGCCGACGATGCGCAGTTCCCCGATCACCCTGCCCTTCTCGTCGAAGCGCTTGAGGCCGACATAGTCCATATAGGCCCGGCGGTGCACGAGCGATTTCACATTGGCCTTGGTGACGATCAGGAAATCCGGACCTTCAAGGAATTCAAGGATTTCGGGCGTCGTCGTCACCGCGTCCTTGCCAAGGCGCAGCACGCGTACATCGGGGTCGGAGAGGATGCCGAGGCCCTCCCCTCCGCGTTCGACGGTTGCCGCTTCGCCCTTGCCGGAATAGCTGTATTCGCGCATGCCGAGGAAGGTGAAGTTGTTGCCGCGCAGCCAGGCGAGGAAGGCGAGCGCTTCGTCCTTGCCGGGCTTCTCCTTGGCGTAGCGCTCCACGTCGGCCATGGTGCTGTCGAGCTTTTCCACCATGGCGGGCCAGTCATCGACGGCCAGATGGACCTGATCGAGCACGGTTCCGACCCGTTCCGCAAGTGCGGCGGCCTCGCTCGGCGCGAGTTCGGACAGGTGGATCTCGATATGGCTGACCCGCTGCGCCGGATCGCTTTCCTCGTCGGGCGAGAAGAGCTTCGGTGCCTCACCGGGCGTTACGACGAGGATCGGGTGGATCGCCAGATGGATGTCGCGATGGGTGCTCGTCACCTCGCCCATCACTGAATCATAGAGGAACGGCTGGTTGCGATCGGTGACGGAGAGAACCGAAACGGGCTGGCTCTGCGGCGTCACGCCGGCAAGCGTGGTGACGGTGACACGCGGCTCGGTGCCGTCCCAGGCCTCGATTTCGGCCATGGCATGGGCTGCCGCGACGGCCAGCATCTCGCCGCTATAGTGCTCGAGGTCGTCCTTGCTGGCGCGCCCGAAGAGGATGTCCGGGTTCAGCGTCTTTGCGCCGAGGGCGGCAGCTGCGGCCTTTGCGGCCTCGATGTGTTTTTCTCGTTTCACGTTGGTCCTGGCACCCATGGAATTCTCCCTCGAATCCGATGGCCGGACGTTAGCAGAAGAAAAAATACGTGCGACGGAATTTGTGCATTTGCGAGAAAATTCAATCGATTTTGTCCCAGATAGGTCAGTTTCACTGTCGTTTTGTCACGAATCTCGTGTTTTTTCGTCGAAAAGCAGCCAAAAACCGGCCGGATCTGCTTTTTTCATCTTTTCCGCCAAAGGCCGAAAACGGGGTGGGCGTTGACAGGAAATGACCCCCTTGTCATCACTCGGCCGGAACCAGGAGAGCCTGATATGAACGAGAGCGACAAGGGCGCTGTCATCGTGATTTCGAGCCATGTGGTGCGCGGCACGGTGGGCAACCGCGCCGCCGTCTTCGCGCTCGAGACGCTTGGCCATCCGGTCTGGGCGCTGCCGACCGTCATTCTGCCCTGGCATCCCGGTCGCGGGCGTTCGACGCGTGTGGCGATTTCGGCCGACGATTTCGATGCGATGATCTCCGATCTCATCCGCGCACCCTGGCGGGGCGAGGTGAAGGCGGTGCTGTCGGGCTATCTCGGCAGCGCGGCGCAGGCCCATTCGGTGGCGCGGCTGGTTGCGGCCCTGCGGGTGGAAAATCCCGACCTTCTCTACATGTGCGACCCGGTGTGCGGCGACGATCGCGGCCTCTACGTGCCGGAGGAAACGGCGGTGGCGATCCGCGATGCGCTGATCCCGCTTGCCTCGATCGCCACGCCCAACCGGTTTGAACTCGCCTGGCTTGCCGGCGCGCCGCTCGAAACGAACGGGGCGATCATGGAGGCGGCGCTGTCGCTTGGGCCTGCCCGTATGCTCGTCACCTCCTCGCTGCCGCTGATGGCGGGGAGCACCGGCAATCTCTATCTTTCCGGGCGCCACGCGCTGCTGGCGGAGCACCGGCTCGTGCCCAACCCGCCGAACGGCACCGGTGACCTGCTGGCCGCCATCTTCCTCTCCCGGATTATGGAGGGCCTGCCGGAGGAGCGCGCTCTGATGATGGCGACTGCCAGCGTCTTCGAGATCGTGGCGCGCACCACAAAACGCGGTGCCGACGAGTTGACGCTGGAACAGGACGCCTCCAGCATTTCCACTCCCATGGCAATGGTGCACATGCGCCGCCTCGTGCATCCGGCCCAGTCGCGGCGATCCTGAACGATCCGGCCTTGCGCGGTGCCTTTCGGAGTGGTTTATGCAGGGTCGGATGGGGCCTCATCCGGTAGATTGTTACACGGGGGTATTCCGACACCATGAACCGCTTTCCCGATCGTCTTCTGAATGGCTACCGCAACTTCATGTCCGGCCGCTACGCCGAGCAGTCGGCGCGCTACAGGGCATTGGCCGAGACGGGCCAGAAACCGAAGACACTCGTGATCGCCTGTTGCGATTCCCGTGCCGCACCGGAGACGATCTTCGACAGCGGCCCGGGTGAACTCTTCGTCGTGCGCAATGTCGCGAACCTTGTGCCGCCCTATGAGCCAGACGGCAATTTCCATGCGACGTCGGCGGCGCTCGAATTTGCTGTCCAGTCGCTGAAGGTCAGCGATATCGTGGTGATGGGCCATGGCCGCTGCGGCGGTATTTCCGCGGCGCTCGACCCCGATGCCGAGCCGCTGTCACCTGGCGATTTCATCGGCAAGTGGATGGGCATGCTGAAGCCTGTCGCCGAGCAGATCCAGGGCGCTGAAATCCTCACGCAGGCCGAGCGCCAGCGTGCGCTGGAGCGGGTCTCGATCCGCAATTCGCTCGCCAACCTGCGCACCTTTCCCTGTGTCCGCATCCTTGAGGAGCGCGGCCGTATCCAGCTTCACGGTGCCTGGTTCGATATCTCGACGGGTGAGTTGTGGATCATGGACGGCAAGACCGGTGACTTCCAGCGCCCCGGCGCATAAAGCGATTCCGCTTTTCTCCAAAGTGCGAAAACGCTCTATCTTTTTGTTTCCAGTCAATCCCGCTTCGCGCTTTTGCTGGAATTGCTCCAACAAAAAACCCGGTGCGAAGGCTCGCACCGGGTTTCTTCAAAACCGGAGTCTACGACCGGCTCACTCGCCGTCGATTTCCGCGCCGATAATGGCAATTGCGCGCTGGTAGACGCTGGCTGCGTTCCAACCCTGCAATGCGCCGAAATTGCCCTGGCCCGGCTGGTAGCCGCCGCCGGCGCTCCAGCCGTGGCCGCGCAGGAAGTTGGCCGTGGAGGCCAGCGCGTCGGCCTTCGAACCGACGAGGTCGATGCGGCCGTTGCCGTCGCCGTCGACGCCGTACTTCAGGACGTTGGCCGGCAGGAACTGCGTCTGGCCGATTTCGCCATGCGCCGCGCCGCGGGCCGAGGTCGACAGGACGCCCTTCTGCACGAGCTGGAGCGTGGCGTAGAGCTGAGTGGTGAAATAGTCCGAACGGCGGCAGTCATAGGCGAGCGTCGCGACGGCCGAGATCGTGTGTTCCTTGCCCAGGAAGCCGCCGAAACCGGTTTCCATGCCCCAGATGGCGAGCAGCGGGCCGGCCGGCACGCCGTAGCGGGCCTCGATGCGGTCGAAGAGGGCAGCGTTCTGCTTCTTCAGGCTCTTGCCGCGGCGAATGATCGCCTGGCCGCCCCGCTTCTGCATGAACTGTTCGAGCGAGAGCTTGAAGCTCTTCTGGCCGCGGTCGGCGCGGATCGTGGCGCGGGCATAGCTGACATTGGCGAATGCCTTGTCGAGCGTTGAACGGCTGATGCCCCGGCCTGCCGCCTCGTCCTTGAATGCCTCTACCCAGGCCGGAAAACCGCCCCCATCGTTGCCGCAGCTGGCGGCGTTGGCCGCCGCCGGCACTGCTGCCGTGGCGATCATTGCGGCCAGCACCTTGGCCACGCTCTTTGTCATGCCCATGAAAAACCCCGTGATCTCGTCAATTCCGCTGGGGAAGCATGTCATGCTCCCCTGTTTCTGTCACCGCACCTTGCCGTGAACCGTTCCGGCGATGCCGCCGGGACCCGCTTCAAAGCGAAGTCCCGATTGTCCTCTGACGGAACAACCGGGACTTTTATTTAAAATTGATTAAGGGAGCGTTGCCAATTTTCTCGAAAAGGCGGCGAACGCTCCGCTTTTTGTGCCGTCAGGCGGCCTGCTTCTTCGCCTTGATCAGGCCGCGGTTGACGAGCAGTTCCGCGATCTGGATGGCGTTGAGGGCGGCACCCTTGCGCAGGTTGTCCGAAACGACCCACATGTTGAGGCCGTTCTCCACCGTGGCATCCTCGCGAATGCGCGAGATGTAGGTGGCGTCTTCGCCGGCCGATTCGTAAGGCGTGATGTAGCCGCCGTTCTCGTGCTTGTCGATAACCTGGCAACCCGGCGCTTCGCGCAGGATATCGCGAGCCTCGTCCGCCGTGATTTCCTTCTCGAATTCGATATTCACGGATTCGGAATGGCCGATGAAGACGGGAACGCGCACGGCCGTGCAGGTGACCTTGATCTTCGGGTCGAGCATCTTCTTGGTTTCTGCAAGAACCTTCCACTCTTCCTTCGTGTAGCCGTCTTCCATGAAGCTATCGATGTGCGGAATGACGTTGAAGGCGATGCGCTTCGTGAACTTCTTCGATTCGATCGGATCGGCGACGAAGACGGCGCGGGTCTGGTTGAAGAGCTCGTCCATGCCGTCCTTGCCGGCGCCGGAGACCGACTGGTAGGTTGAGACGACGACGCGCTTGATGGTGGCGCGGTCGTGCAGGGGCTTCAGTGCGACGACGAGCTGGGCGGTCGAGCAATTGGGGTTCGCGATGATGTTCTTGCGGGTGAACTGCGCGATGGCATCCGGGTTCACTTCCGGAACGATCAGCGGAACGTCGGCGTCGTAGCGCCAGGCCGAGGAGTTGTCGATGACGACGCAGCCCTGCGCGCCGATCTTCGGCGACCACTTCTGCGAAACCGTGCCGCCGGCCGACATCAGGCAAATGTCCGTGTCGGAGAAATCGTAGTTTTCGAGGTTCTGCACCTTCAGCGTCTTGTCGCCGAAGGAGACCTCGGTGCCCTGCGAACGCGAGGAGGCGAGCGCCACGACTTCGTCAGCCGGGAAACCGCGCTCGGAAAGGATGTTCAGCATTTCACGGCCGACATTGCCGGTCGCGCCGGCGACTGCGATCTTGAAACCCATGTCTAAAGCTCTCTTTCTCTGTCTCTCCGCGGGTTCAGGAGGTGAAACCCGTCGGCCATGACGCGGGTTTCGGTCCCCGGCCATACCGGGGAGAGAGCGGTGGCCAGAGACGTCAGACGGTTTTCGTCGTCGTTTTGGCCATTGTTTTGGAAATCGATACGCAATGACGAACCCGTCCGGCGGTGAAGGCCGGAGCGATCATGCGGGCGATGGAAAATCCAAGGCGGTTCATGTCGGTTCCCTTGCGTAGGGTGCTGCATACGCTCATCTGCCGAAGAGTCAAGCCTTGCGTGATGGATCAGGCCTTTCAAGGGCGAGCCCTGTGCTCGACTTAAGTCGTACACCCAAAGTCATAAGCCCAAAGCAGCGCTGATGTCACAAGGCGTTTTCTGCCATCCTTCCATCAGGCGCACCCCGTCCGGCGTTTTTAGGGAGAAATTCCGGACCTCATAGGGCTGCCCCGCTACGCCGTTTTTGTGGAGGACAATGAAATGGCAAATGTTTCGACCGTGGGCAACGCCAAGTCGGCGCCCATGACGGGCGAGCAGAAGAAGGTGATTTTCGCCTCGTCGCTCGGCACCGTTTTTGAATGGTACGATTTTTATCTTTACGGCTCTCTGGCGATCTATATCGGCGCCACCTTCTTCAGCCAGTATCCCGAGACGACGCGCAACATCTTCGCGCTGCTTGCCTTTGCTGCCGGCTTCCTCGTGCGTCCGTTCGGCGCTCTGGTCTTCGGCCGGCTCGGTGACCTCGTCGGCCGCAAATACACCTTCCTCGTCACCATCCTCATCATGGGCGTCTCGACCTTCGTGGTCGGCCTCCTGCCTGGCGCGGCCACCATCGGTATCGCCGCCCCGATCATCCTGATCCTCCTGCGCATGCTGCAGGGCCTGGCGCTCGGCGGTGAATACGGTGGCGCTGCGACCTATGTCGCCGAGCACGCGCCGGACGGCAAGCGTGGTTACTTTACCTCCTGGATCCAGACCACGGCGACGCTCGGCCTGTTCCTGTCGCTGGTGGTCATCCTCTCGGTGCAGTTCATCGTCGGCAAGGAAGCCTTTGCCGAATGGGGCTGGCGCATTCCGTTCCTGCTCTCCGTCGTCCTGCTCGGCGTATCCGTCTGGATCCGTCTGAAGATGAACGAATCGCCCGCCTTTGCGAAAATGAAGGAAGAGGGCAAGGGCTCCAAGGCCCCGCTGACGGAAGCCTTCGGCCAGTGGCGCAATGCCAAGATCGCCCTTCTCGCACTGTTCGGCGCTGTCGTCGGTCAGGCCGTCGTCTGGTATTCAGGCCAGTTCTACGCACTGTTCTTCCTGACGGGTGTTCTGAAGGTCGACGGCCAGTCGGCCAACCTGATGGTTGCAGCCTCGCTGCTGCTCGGCACCGGCTTCTTCGTTCTCTTTGGCTGGCTGTCGGACAAGATCGGCCGCAAGCCGATCATCATGGCCGGCCTGCTGCTCGCCATGCTGACCTACTTCCCGCTGTTCAAGGCGCTGACCTGGGCCGGTAACCCGGCGCTCGCCACGGCACAGGAAACGGTCCGTGCGACCGTCACGGCTGCTCCTGGCGACTGCAAGTTCCAGTTCAACCCGACGGGCACGGCGAAGTTCACCACCTCGTGCGATATCGCGACGTCGTTCCTGACCCGCAATTCGGTGCCCTATGACGTCGTCACGACGGCGGCTGCCGGTACGGCGGCAACGGTCAAGATCGGCGAACAGACGATCACCGGCTATGACGCGACGGCTGCGGGCGACCAGGCCAAGGCCCTCGACGCCGCCTTCCAGAAGCAGACCAACATGGCGCTTCACGATGCCGGCTATCCGCTGGTCCGCGGCGCGGCCAAGGTTCCGGAATCGAAGCTCGACGCCTTCGTTGCGGCCAACCCGGAACTCGCCCTCGATGCCGCCGCCATCCGCGCCGGCGAGAAGGCCACCCTGCCGGCGGCGGATCTCGTCTCGGGCAAGCTGCTGACGGCTGATGAAGCTGCCGGCGTCACGGATATGGCCGTCTACACGATCGCTGGTGGCGGCGCCTTCACCATGGTCGCCGATCCGGCAAACGTGAACTGGATCACGATCATTGCCGTGCTGACCGTCCTCGTGATCTATGTCACGATGGTTTACGGTCCGATCGCCGCGCTGCTGGTCGAGCTCTTCCCGACCCGCATCCGCTACACCGGCATGTCGCTGCCCTATCATATCGGCAACGGCTGGTTCGGCGGCCTGCTTCCGGCGACGGCCTTCGCGATGAGCGCGGCCCAGGGCGATATCTACTATGGCCTCTGGTACCCGATCGTCTTCGCAGGCATCACCCTTGTCATCGGCCTTCTCTTCCTACCGGAAACGAAGGACCGCGACATCCACGCCATGGATTGATCTCCCCCTTCCGATAGTTCATGGCGCGCCCGGCTCGTGGTTTCCACGAGCCGGGTTTTTTATGGGGTCCTGGTGGGGAACATGGATTTCGGCAGCGGCCAGCCGCGGTCGTCGAAACGGAAGAGCCATTCCCTGCTGGCGAAGAAGAAGGCTGCGGCGATGGCGGTCCAAAGACCGAGCAGGAGGCCGGCGGCGACGTCGCTCGGATAATGCGCGCCGACGATGACGCGAGAGGCGCCGATCGCCAGTGCGCCGATGAGGAAGAGTGGGCGCAGCCGGGGCGCCAGCATCGAGAAAGCCCCGAAGAACGCGCCAGCCGCTGCCGAATGGCCTGACGGGAAACTGGCATAGAGATTGTCGTAGGCGAAGGGCGTCAGACTGTAAGCGCCGAGATCGGTGAAGAGTTCGGGGCGCGCTCGGCCGATGATCAGCTTGAAGAGATGCACGAGCGCGCTCGTCGCGCCGATCGTCAGGAAGAAGTAGAGCGACAGCCGTCGCGCCGTTCGTGCCCGACCGGCAAAGGTTTCGTTCCGGCTCACCCGGCGAGTGATGTAGGCGAGGATCACGATCAGGCCCGAACCATAGATCATCCAGGAGAAGGTGCCGAAATCGGTGATGCGCTCGTTGAAGGTCACGATGGCGCCGGGAAGGCCCTGGGCGCGCTGCGACAGCATCGGATCGAGAGGAACGAGGGCCACGACGAGGATGGCGGTGGCGGCGAGGATCCAGAGCGAGGAGGTCGCGAACGATCGGTTCATGGGTATCCCTAAAAACAGCGTTGCCTCCATGTGTTGGCGAGAGCCGGTATTTCAAGGGAGGCGAACGAAAAAGGCCCCCGGTGCAGGCGCGCCGGGGGCCTTTTCACGAAAATTTCAGGCTCAGGCCGAGAGCTTCCTGAAGGCGGCGAGGATGGCGTCGCCCATTTCCGCGGTGCCGACCTTGCGGCAGCCTTCGGCCATGATGTCGCCGGTGCGGATGCCGCTGTCGAGCACCTCGGCGATCGCCTTTTCGAGGTTGTCGGCATCCGCGACCATGTTGAACGAATAGCGCAGGCACATGGCGAAGGAGGCGATCATGGCGATCGGGTTGGCGATGCCCTTGCCGGCGATATCGGGCGCCGAGCCGTGCACGGGCTCATAGAGCGCCTTGCGCTGGCCCTTGGCATCCGGCGCGCCGAGCGATGCGGACGGTAGCATGCCGAGCGAGCCGGTCAGCATGGCGGCAACGTCCGAGAGCATGTCTCCGAACAGGTTGTCCGTCACGATCACGTCGAACTGCTTCGGCGCGCGGACGAGCTGCATGCCACCGGCGTCGGCCAGCATGTGTTCGAGCTGGACGTCGGAATAGCTGCGCTTGTGCGTTTCCGTCACCACCTGGTTCCACAGCACGCCCGACTTCATGACGTTGCGCTTTTCCATGGAGCAGACGCGGTTCTGGCGGGTGCGCGCCAGTTCGAAGGCGACGCCGGCGATGCGCTCGATCTCGTAGGTGTCGTAGACCTGCGTGTCGATGCCGCGCTTCTGGCCGTTGCCGAGGTCGATGATCTCCTTCGGCTCGCCGAAATAGACGCCGCCCGTCAGCTCACGCACGATCAGGATGTCGAGGCCTTCGACGAGTTCCGGCTTCAGCGAGGAGGCGTTTGCCAGCGCGGGGTAGCAGATGGCCGGGCGGAGGTTCGCGAAGAGCTTCAGATCCTTGCGCAGGCGCAGGAGGCCGGCTTCCGGGCGGACCTCGTAGGGCACGTCGTCCCACTTCGGGCCACCGACGGCGCCGAACAGCACGGCGTCGGCCGCCAGTGCCTTCTCCATGTCGCCTTCCGAGATCGCCGCGCCGTGGGCGTCATAGGCCGAGCCGCCGACGAGGCCTTCGTCGGTCTCAAAGCCAGCGCCCCGTTCGGCGTTCATATAAGCGATGATCTTGCGGACTTCCGCCATGGCTTCCGGGCCGATGCCGTCGCCGGGCAGAAGGAGGAGGGTACGCGATGTCATGGGATTGTCCTTGATGTCACGGAATGGTCGCGCGCTTCTTAGCGCAACTTCCGTTCAAGGAAAATCGCCGAAAAGAAAGAATTTTGCGCGGAGCGCTTCGCCTTTCGGCTAGCTTGCGCGCAGTGCCGTGACCTCGATCTCGATCAGCATTTCCGGCCGGATGAGGTCGCAGACCACCATCGTGGCCGCGGGACGGATCGTTCTGAACGTTTCACCGAGGATGGGGAAGATGCGGTCGGCGAAGGCAGCGTCAGTCACGTAATAGTGGCAGCGAACGACTTCGGCGAAGGAGAAGCCGGCCTCCTGCAGAACCTCGCCGATGGTGGCAAGGCAGGTGCGCGTCTGTGCTTCGACGCCTTCCGGCATGGTCATGGTTGTATAGTCGTAGCCGGTCGTCCCGGATACGAAACACCAGTCACCCTGAACGACGGCGCGCGAATAGCCCGCCGTCACTTCGAAGGGAGAGCCGGAAGAGATCAGTCGGCGCATGGCCTTCAAGCCCAGGGGCGCGAGCTTGCGTTCTGCTTCTCGAAACTGTCGATCGAGGTCGCCTTTTCCAGCGTCAGGCCGATGTCGTCGAGACCGTTCAGCAGGCAGTGGCGGCGGAAGGCGTCGATCTCGAAGCCGATACGGCCGCCGTCGGGACCGGTGATTTCCTGGGCTTCCAGGTCGACGGTCAGGATGGCGTTGGAGCCGCGGCTGGCATCGTCCATCAGCTTGTCGAGGTCATCCTGGCTGACGACGATCGGCAGGATGCCGTTCTTGAAACAGTTGTTGTAGAAGATGTCGGCGAAGCTCGTGGAGATGACGCAGCGGATGCCGAAGTCGAGCAGGGCCCACGGCGCATGTTCGCGCGAGGAGCCGCAGCCGAAATTGTCGCCGGCGACGAGGATCGAGGCGTTCTGGTAGGCCGGCTTGTTCAGCACGAAGCTTTCGTTGACGCTGCCGTCTTCGTTGTAGCGGGCTTCGGCGAAGAGGCCCTTGCCGAGACCGGTGCGCTTGATCGTCTTGAGGTAGTCTTTCGGAATGATCATGTCCGTGTCGATATTGACGACGGGAAGCGGCGCGGCGACGCCGGTCAGCTTGACGAACTTGTCCATGCGAAAACCCTCGAAATGCGGTGATGTCGGTTGGCACAAGCGTTTAGATGAATTTTCCGCGGATTTGAAGGAGAATCTTCCGGAAAGCCGGGCATCAAACGCAAGTGCCGGGCGCGCAAAGCGCCCGGAGCGTCCCTTTCGGGAGCGAACCTTTTTTAGAGGTCGATGATCGTGCCGCGGCCGTCGTTCCAGATGCGCGGTTCGCGCTGGCCCGGCGCCCGGCGATCGTTGCGCGCTGTGGCGCGGACCGGAGCCGGCTGGAGCTTGGCGGCGAGCACGGAACCGAGCATCAGCACGGCGACGATGCCGGCGATAGCGAGGCCCACGGAGGCGGCGAACAGGAAGATCGCGCCTGCGACAAGCATGGTGAAGACGGTGAAGACGATGGAGCGGATACGCTGCATTTTGATTGACCCTTTCTCTGCGAGAGAATGTGGGGGCGGATTTTGTCCATTGCAAGGCCGAACGCGCGGGATTCGCTGTGCCACAATGTCCTGAGGGCGTGCGCAGTGCCATGGCGCTTGCGGGCTGCGGCAAAGCGCGGCAAAAAGGGCGGATGAACAGGACACCGCATCACCATCCGCTCCGCCTGCGCCGCTCGGTGCTCAGTGTTCCCGCCGTCAATGCGCGGGCGCTTGCCAAGTCCGCTGTGCTCGATTGCGACGCCATCATCTTCGACCTTGAGGATTCCGTGTTGCCGGAGAAGAAGGCGGAGGCGCGTGCCGCCCTTGTCTCACATTTCAAGACGCTCGATCGGTCCAAGGGCTGCGAGCATGTTATTCGGATCAATTCGCTCGACGGGCCCGACGGCGTGCTCGACCTGGAGGCGGTGCTCGATTGCATGCCCGAGGTGGTGCTGCTCCCGAAAGTGTCGGAACCCCAGGATGTGCTGACCGTCGCCGACTGGCTTTCCGAGGCCGGTGCCGACGAAGGGCCGCGCCTGTGGGCGATGATCGAGACGGCGGCGTCCCTCCTCAATCTCCCCGCCATCGCGGAGACGGGCCGTACCCATGGTGGTCGGCTGGATTGTTTCGTTGTCGGTCTCAACGACCTTCGTAAGGAAACCGGCATCGCGGATATTGCCGACCGGCCGTTCCTCGTACCGTTGCTGTTGCAGGTGGTGGTCGCTGCGCGGGCGTCAGGGCTCGATGTCATCGACAGCGTTTTCAACGACTTTTCCGACGACGAGAATTTCGTGCTGGAGTGCCGACAGGGCCGGCAGATGGGGTTTGACGGCAAGATGCTGATCCATCCGGCACAGATCGCCGCTGCCAACGAAGCCTATGGCGTTACCGAGGCAGAAGCGGCCGAGGCGTTGGCCGTCGTCTCCGCCTTCGCCGCACCCGACAATGCCGGCAAGGCTGTCGTTGCCCTCGCCGGCCGCATGGTGGAAAAGCTCCATGCCGACCAGGCCGGGCGTATTCTGGCCAAGGCCGATCTGATCAATGAGAGAAAGAAGAAAGCATGAAAGTCTACCGCTTCCTGACTGGTCCCGATGATGCCTCGTTCTGCCACAAGGTGACGCTGGCGCTGAACAAGGGCTGGGACCTGCACGGTTCGCCGACCTACGCCTACAATGCCGAGACCAAGCTGATGCAGTGCGGCCAGGCGGTTGTGAAGGACGTCCCTGGCAAGGAGTACACGCCCGATATCAAGCTTTCGGAGCAGTAATCGCGTAAAGCGATCGTGGTGTGTGTGTGTGTCCGTCACATCTTTCGATGAACAATGCCTATTCACCGGCGTGATCCTCGGCCTTGAGCCGAGGAGCCAGGCTTTGGGTACGGTGTGGATGGTCGCGTCAGGCCCGACCTTGAGCGAGGCGAGGGGACGCCTTGTTGGCCGCCCCAACGCGCGGCGGCTAGCCCGCGGCGATTTCCGCACTCGCCTCGATGCGCTCCATATCGTCGTCAGACAGGCCGAAATGGTGGCCGATCTCGTGGATGAGGACATGGGTGATGATGTCGCCCAGCGTCTCCTCGTTCTCTGCCCAGTAGTCGAGGATCGGGCGGCGGTAGAGCGTGATGCGGTTCGGCATCTCGCCGGTTTCGACGGTGAAGCGCTCGGTGATGCCGCGGCCCTCGAAGAGGCCCAGCAGGTCGAACGGGGTTTCCAGCGCCATGTCCTCGAAGACGTCGTCGCTCGGGAACTCGGCGATCTCGATGATCAGGTTGCCGGTGAGTGCGCGGAATTCTTCCGGCAGGTGGCCATAGGCTTCCAGCGCCAGGGATTCGAAGGTGCTGATGGTCGGGGCGTGGCGCGTGCGCCAATCCTCGGTCTGGTCAATGCGGGCCATGGGCTCTCCTTTGCCCGTCATATAGACGATTTCCAGGGTTTTTCGAGGGACGAAATTGCATGCCCCGCGTGCATCGATGCGCGATCGCACCGCTTTGCCGGCCGATTCGACACCTCGCATTGAAAGCGGATGGCGGCGAGCCTGATGGAATCCGGCACCAGGGCGGATTTGCAACAAAACGTGATCGGTCAGTTTGCCGCAGTCGGATGGCTTTCCATCGGCAGAGTACGGGCGGTAAGTCCATGAAAAGACGATATTTATAATCAAGATTAGACTGACTCTAAATTAATGAGTCAACAAGACTGACCTGTTCATTCTTGACAGTCAGGGTCGCCTTTTGCTTAATCCCGGAAACTCAGTACTTTGCGTATAGCAGGCGAGACGAAATGCTGGTTTGCAGCTGTAATTTCATCACCCAAAAGGAAATCGTTGACGTGATCAATGGTCTCCTCGACGAGGACTGTTGGCAGCTCATCGTGCCTGCAAAGGTCTATCACGCCATGCAGAAGCGCGGCCGCTGCTGCGGCTGTTTCCCCAATGTCGTCGACATCATCATCCGCACGACCGAGCAGTATCACGCCGGCCGCCACTCGACGGATGACGAGATATTTGATTTCATGACCCGCCTCAAACAATTCCATGAAGAAAACAGGAGAGCGGACCTTGAAAGGCGACAAAAAAGTCATCGAGCAGCTTAACGAAGCGCTCCATCTCGAACTCGGTGCCGTAAACCAGTACTGGCTTCACTATCGCCTGCTGGAAGACTGGGGCTACACGCTTCTCGCCAAGAAGGAGCGCGCCGAGTCGATCGAAGAGATGCAGCACGCCGACAAGCTCGTCGCCCGCATCATCTTCCTCGAAGGCCACCCGAACCTCCAGACCGTCGCGCCGCTTCGCATCGGCCAGAACGTCAAGGAAGTGCTGGAAGCCGATCTTGCCGGCGAATATGACGCCCGCAAGGCTTACAAGAAGTCGCGCGACATCTGTCATGACGCCGGTGACTACGTCACCATGAAGCTGTTCGAAGAGCTGCTGATCGACGAGGAAGGTCACATCGACTTCCTCGAAACCCAGCTGGAGCTGCTCGGCAAGCTCGGCGAGGAAAAGTACGGCCAGCTCAATGCCGCGCCGGCGAACGAAGCCGAATAAGGCGCAAGCCCTACGCCCGATACAGAAAACCCCGGTCTTGCGACCGGGGTTTTTTCTTGGGGCCCATCAGGGTGCCAGATGCGCGAAGGCGGCGACGACCTCTTCGTAGACCCCGCGTTTGAAAGGCACGATCAGGTCCGGCAGGTCGCGCATCGGCTTCCATTCCCAGGCGTCGAATTCCGCATCGTGGCCGCCCGGCGGCGGGTTGATGGCGATCTCGTCTTCGGCGCCCTCGAAGCGGAAGGCATACCAGCGCTGCGTCTGGCCGCGGTATTTGCCCTTGAGGCCGATGCCGATCAGGTGGGTGGGCAGATCGTAGTTGATCCAGCGGCCGGCATCGCCGAGCAACGAGACGTTGCGGATGCCGGTTTCCTCGTAGAGTTCGCGGTAGGCGGCCTTCAGCGGGTCCTCGCCCTTGTCGATGCCGCCCTGTGGCATCTGCCAGAGCTGCGGCGAACCGTCATATTCGGAGTTGCCGACAGGGATCCGCCGGCCTGCCCAGACCTTGTTCTCGCTGTTCAGCACCATGATGCCGACACAGGGGCGGTACGGCAGGTCCTCGGCCCTGATCACCTTGTCCTTTTCCTTGCCCATCGAAAATTCCTATTGTTTGGCGGGAACCGCTGCGAGCGACGCGACGCCGACGATCTCGATGCCGCGGCCGCTCGCTTCCTCGCACCATTCGCGGATCGCGTCCACACTTTCGTCGAAGGCCGAGGCCATGCCGATCGCCGTGCCGTTGCGTCGGGCGACGCGCTCGAGTTCGTCCAGCTTCTTCAGGATCGCTTCGCGTGAAAGATCGCCGTCGAGCTGGAGATCGGCAAAGGCGTGCGGGGCCTCCACGGCGCCGGCAATGGTGCCGGACAGCGACTGCGCCGAGCTGCCGTCGTCGAGGAAGAGCAGGCCGCGGCTGGAAATGTCCCGGATCACAGGCTCCAGCGCATCGGCATCGGAGAGGAAGCGGCCGCCCATGAAATTGACGATACCGGTATAGTTTGTGACCTGCGCCATGGCGCGGTGCAGCTCGGCAAGGTTCTTGGCTTCGCCGAGATCCGTGCGCAGCGTGTAGAGACCGGGGTCGTTCTGCGGATAGTCGAAGGGCTCGAGCGGCATCTGCAGCAGGATTTCATGGCCGCCACGGCGCGCTTCCTGCATCCAGCGCGACAGGCTGTTGCCGCTGGCGGCGAAGGCGAGGGTCACTTCTCCCGGCAGTTCGCGGATGGCGCGTTGCGTGCCCGTCTGGCTGAGGCCGAGACCGCCGACCACGATGGCGATACGCGTGCCACGCGCGCCGGACCAGGGCCGGGCGTATTGATCCATCGGGCGGGTGCCGTCGAGGCCGATGATCGGGATCTTGCCGTCGGAAGTCTCCTCCAGCAGGTCCTCGTTCGGGAAGGCGGCCGAGCGGGCATCCTGTCCGATGCGGTTCGCCTCGATGATAAGCGGGCCTGTACCGGTGCGCGTGCCGGGTGTGAACGTGCGCACGACAGTGCCGTCGTCGGTCAGCGTTTCCTCGACACGGGCACCGGAAAGGCCGTTCGCGCGGCGCACGCCGTCCGTCGCAGTCGCCGTCTTCTGGTCGGCCTTGCCCTCGGTGGTCGCCTGGGAGGCGGTCTCTTCTGCCGGAGGCGCGTAAGGCGTGGTGCCAAGGCCGCTCGGGGCGGTTGCGGTCCAGCCTGAAAAGCCGATGAGGCTGATGGCGGCAAGGGTGAACAGGATCGTGCCAGCCGGGAACCGCGACGGTCCCGTCGGTCGGGGCCTTGCCTTGCGGTCCTGGCCGAGAGGTGCGTGAATGTCTGTGCCCAAGGTCAGTCCGCGCCGGCCGCTGGAGCATTTCCAGCCGGGGCGGTGCCGCGCCGGCGTCGGAGATGCGGTAAAAACTAGCCTCTAGGGCATGTCGCGCAAAAGCGTGCGGTAGTCAGCGATCACGACATGCGTCTGGTGCATGGAATTCCGGGCCCGCGTGGTCGCGGGCCCGGAGATGGCAGGTTACTTCTTCAGCTCGGCCTTTTCCGGATTGGCCGGGAAGGCCTTGTCGGTCTTCTGGCCGCGCAGCAGTTCCAGCGCATACTGAAGCTGGAGGTCATCCTTGGCTTCCGGCGGGACATAGGCCGAAGAGCCGGAGCCTGCTTCCGTTTCGCTCTGGCCCTGGATATGGCCGCGCAGGTTGGATTCGCCGGCAGATTCCAGCTTGCCCTGCAGCTCGGGCGGCAGCGGCTGCTCGACCGTGATGTCGGGGGTGATGCCGGTGCCCTGGATCGATTTGCCCGACGGCGTGTAGTAGAGCGCCGTCGTGAGGCGCAGCGCGCCGGCATCGCCCATCGGGATGATGGTCTGGACCGAACCCTTGCCGAAGGACCGCGTGCCGAGCACGGTGGCGCGGCGCATGTCCTGCAGGGCACCCGCGACGATTTCCGAGGCCGAGGCCGAGCCACCGTTGACCATGACGATGACCGGCTTGCCGTCGGTGATATCGCCCGGCGTCGCGTTGAAGCGGCGGGTTTCATCCTCGTTGCGGCCGCGGGTCGAAACGACCTCGCCGCGCTCCAGGAAGGCGTCGGAGACGTTGATCGCCTGGTCGAGCAGGCCGCCCGGATTGAGGCGGAGATCGAGCACGTAACCCTTCAGCTTGTCGGCCGGAACCTCTTCCTTGATCTTGATGATCGCGGCTTCCAGGTCGTCATAGGTCTTTTCCGTGAACGAGATGACACGGAGGTAGCCGACATCGTTCTCGACGCGCGACTTGACGGCCTTCACGGCGATGATGTCGCGCATGATGGTCAGCTCGATCGGCTTTTCGGCGCCCTTGCGGATCAGCGTCAGCTTGATCGGCGTGTTGACCGCGCCGCGCATCTTTTCGACCGCTTCTTCCAGCTTCAGGCCGCGCACATCGGCGCCGTCGATCTTCGAGATGAAGTCGCCGGCAAGGACGCCCGCGCGGGCGGCCGGCGTATCGTCGATCGGGGTGATGACCTTGACGAGCTCGTCCTCCATGGTGACCTCGATGCCGAGGCCGCCGAATTCGCCGCGCGTCTGGGTGCGCATGTCCTCGGCGTCCTTCGCATTCATGTAGGAGGAATGCGGGTCGAGCGAGGTGAGCATGCCGTTGATGGCATTCTCGATGAGTTGGTCTTCCTTGGGCGGCGTCACGTACTGCGCACGCACGCGCTCGAAGACATCACCGAAGATGGAAAGCTCGCGATAGGTCGACGAGCCGGCGGCTTCGGCCGGCAGAGTGGCCGTGTTGATGACGCTCATCGCCGTGGCACCCATGAGTGCACCGACGAGAACAAGAGAAGCCCTACGTATCATTGCGTGCCTTTCCAGAATTTTTTGCGGACCACCACGGCCGGGAATCAACCGGTTTTCCGTTCTTTCGGAATTCAATGTAAAGTGTCGGCTTGTCCGTTTCCAGCGTCAAAGCGTTGACACTCGCCACCCTTTTTTCACCCATCACGGCGAGTGGTTCTCCCGCCACGACGAACTGACCCTCCCGCACGCTCACCCGATCCATGCCCGCGAGGACCAGATGGTAACCCTCCCCGGCGTTCAGGATGATCATGCGCCCATAACTGCGGAACGTGCCGGCAAAAACGATCCATCCGTCGGAAGGGGCCGTGACGAGTGCGCCGGGATTGGCCGCCAGCGTCAGGCCCTGCGAATCATGGCCGGTGCCGTCCGCCTCGCCGAATTGGCGCAGAACGTCGCCGGCCACGGGAAAGTCCAGTTTTGCCTGCAGTTCGGAGAATTCATATGCCGGAGCAATGCGGTTTTTGTCGGGCACGCTGTCGCGGGCGAGGGCTCTCGCCTTCTCCCGCTCCGCCTCGCTCAGGTTGCGCCGCTCCTCTTCCTTGGCGCGGGCGAGCGCGGCGGCATCGCGTACGGAGCCAATGTCGCGCTCCAGGCTGCCGATCAGGCCTTCAAGGCTTGTCGCGCGGGCGGCGAGCTCCTCGGCGCGCCGGCGTTCGGCGGCGAGCGTGCGGTTGTTGGTCTGCGTCAGGGCCTCGTTCTGGGCGACGAGCAGTTCGGAGCGCTTTTCCTCCTCGATGCGCAGTTGCATGGCATCGGTCAGCTCCGTTCGCTCGCGGTCGATATCGCTCTTGATGTCCATCAGCGCCGTCAGGTCATCGACCAGCTCTTCCGTTTCCTTGCGGATGCCGGGCACGACCGCGCCGAGGAGGATGGCGCTTCTGACCGAAGACAGCGCGTCTTCCGGATTGACGAGCAGGGCCGGCGGCGGGTTCCGGCCCATGCGCTGGAGCGCGGCGAGAACCTCCGCCAGGAGGCCGCGGCGCTCGTGCAGCGAGGCGCGGACGCCCGCCTCCCGCTCCCGCATGCCTTCCAGCCGTTTTTCGCCGGCAAGGATCTTCTCTTCCATGCTCTTGCGCATGGCGGCCGACTTGACGATTTCCTCGCGCAGGCTCTGGCGCGTCTTTTCCAGCTTGGCGATCTCGGCTTCGAGCTCTTTCGTCTTCTCTTCGGAAACCGTGATCGACTGGGAGAGCGTTTCAAGCTCGCGCCGCGTACTGTCGCGGCGCAGGGTCAGGGCCGCGGCCGGATCGGGCTCGGCCCTTGGCAGCGAACCGGTCTTTTCCAGCGCGACGCCGGTTTCGTTCGGTTCGGCGGCGATGGGATGGGGGAAAAGGGTCAGCGTCAGGGCAGCACAAAGCCATGCCGGCCGCAGCAGGCGGGCGATGCCTTTCCCCGGATTGACTCTATGGGCTGTCCTCATCGCTCCCCGAACGTCCGTTCTCCCCCGCTCTATGCTGATTTGGCGCTTTCGCCAAGAATTTCACTTGGCCAACAAACCGTGCCGAAAATACGGCTGCGCCCATTCTGCCCTTCCAGCCTTGCGTGGCGGTGACGCCTGTCTCAGCTGCGGTGGTAGGGGTGGCCGGAAAGGATGGTGACCGCGCGATAAAGCTGTTCGGCGATGAGGATGCGCACGAGCTGGTGCGGCCAGGTCATCTTGCCCAGGCAGAGCGTGGCATCGGCGCGCTCGTAAAGGGCGGGGTCGAGCCCGTCGGCGCCGCCGATGGCGATCATCAGCTCGCGCTTGCCCGCATCGCGAAACCCGCCGATGAGATCGGCGAAAGCGGGGGAATCGAGCGCCTTGCCGCGCTCGTCAAGCAGGATCAGTACGGCGCCGTCGGGCAGCGCCTTCTGCAGCATGGCCGCCTCCTCGCGCTTGCGCGTCTCGGCATTGCCGGCGCGGCTTTCGCCGACCTCGGCAAGCTTGCCAAGCTCGAGGCCGATCGCGGGGCCGGCCTTGGCGAAACGGTCCATGTAGCGGGCCGCAAGATCCTTCTCAGGGCCGGCCTTCAGCCGTCCAACCGCAAAAAGTCCAACCCGCATCGCCCAAAGCCCTGTCCGTTCGGGTGACGCCTGAAGCCACGCCACCGTTTTTCCTCGCCGGACAGGCGCCCGGCGTCATGTCAATGGACGGTACCGTCCTCGATCTCGGGAGCTGCCCACATCCGTTCGATGTTGTAGAACTCCCGGACTTCCGGCCGGAACACGTGAACGATGATATCACCCGTGTCGATCAGCACCCAGTCGCCCGCCTCCAGGCCTTCGACGCGGGCATTGCCCAGGCCTTCGTCCTTGAGATCGGAGATGAGGTGATCGGCAATCGCCATGACATGACGGTTCGAGCGTCCGGACACGACCACCATGTAGTCGCCCAGCGCCGATTTCCCGGCAATGTTGATGGTGACGATATCTTCTGCCTTCGAGTCCTCGAGGCTTGCGAGGACCAGTTGAAGGGCACGGTCGGCGGCATCGTCGCCCCTTCCCGCGCTCTTTGAGAAAACGCCGATGACGTTTCCCTTCGCGTGCACTGTTGTCAGGTTCGTTCCTTTCTGTGTAACAGGACAAGCACGTCTTGTACCGGTGTGTCGGGCCGGCACCTACCAAATGTAGGCATCAAAGGTTACCACTTTCAAGACGTCACTTCTGAGGGATGGTTTTCTCTAGCGCCGCCTGGCTGCGCAGCGCGGTCGAGCTGAGCGGTGAGCGGGGGCCGTGGATGAAGGTCCAGGCCGGCGCCGGACGCCCGGCCAGCGACATCGCATCCTCCTCGTCGATGCGCGCATAGTCGAAGGTTTTCGCCATGCGCGAGGAGAGATAGGCGAGCGTCGAGCCCGGCCGGTCGATGACGGCGATGGGGAAGGTGCGGGCGATCTTCTGCCAGTTCTGCCAGCGGTGGAAGGTACCGAGATTGTCGGCGCCCATGATCCAGACGAAGTGGACGCCGCGGTTCAGCGCCTGCACGCGCTCCAGCGTCTTGGCCGTATAGCTCTGCCCGAGCCGCTTCTCAAAGGCCGTCACCTTGACGCGCGGGCCCGGTGCGATGTCCTCGCTGAGGCGGATGCGCTCGCTGAGCGGGGCGAGGTTCCGGTGGTCCTTCAGGGGGTTGCCGGGGGTCACCATCCACCAGAGCTGGTCGAGGCCGAGGCGCCGCAGGGCGATTTCCGCGACGAGCGCATGGCCCTGGTGCGGCGGGTTGAACGAGCCGCCGAACAGGCCGATCGCCATGCCCTTTTCCGCATGCGGCATTCTCAGGTAGCGCTCTGCAACCACGTCCGACGTCACTTAGGGTCGCACCTGTCCGGTGCCGCGCACCCGGTATTTGAAGGAGGTGAGCTGCTCGACGCCGACCGGGCCGCGCGCATGCATCTTGCCTGTCGCGATGCCGATCTCGCCGCCCATGCCGAACTCGCCGCCATCGGCGAACTGGGTAGAGGCATTGTGCAGCAGGATCGCCGAATCGATTTCCGTGAAGAAACGCTCGACGACGGTGGGATCCTCCGCGATCACGGCCTCCGTATGGGCGGAAGACCAGCGGTTGATATGTTCGATCGCACCCGAGATGCCGTCGACGAGCGCGACGGAGATGATGGCATCGAGATACTCCGTCGACCAGTCCGTTTCCGTTGCGGCGACGAGGTTTTCGATGCGGGTGCGGATCTCGTCCGTCGCGCGCACCTCGCAGCCGGCGGCGCGCAGGCCTTCGAGAAGCGGTGCAAGGTGCGTATCGGCGGTGGCGCGGTCGATCAGCAGGGTTTCGGCAGCGCCGCAGATGCCCGTGCGGCGCATCTTCGCGTTGACGACGATCCGTTTTGCCATGTCGAGATCGGCGGATTTGTCGATATAGATGTGGCAGAGGCCTTCGAGATGGGCGAAGACAGGCACGCGCGCCTCGCTCTGTACGCGGGCGACGAGGCTTTTTCCGCCGCGTGGCACGATGACGTCGATCGTACCGCCAAGGCCCGACAGCATGGCGCCGACGGCAGCCCGGTCCGTCACGGGCACGTACTGGATTGCATGTTCCGGCAGGCCGGCGGCCTTGAGGCCGGCGACGAGGCAGGAATGGATCGCCTGCGATGAATTCACGCTGTCCGAGCCACCGCGCAGGATCACGGCATTGCCGGCCTTGAGGCACAGCGCCCCGGCGTCCGCCGTTACGTTCGGCCGGCTTTCATAGATGACGCCGATGACGCCGAGCGGCGTGCGCACGCGCTCGATATGCAGGCCGTTCGGTCGGTCCCATTCGGTGATGATATCGCCGACCGGGTCCTTCAGGCCGGCAATGTCGCGGATCGCGTCGGCAATGCCCTCGATGCGCTCGGCCGTCAGCGTCAGCCGGTCGATGAAGGACGCGGCGACGCCGCTTTCCCGGGCATTGGCAAGGTCGATGGCATTGGCGGCGAGGATGGCATCGCGGCTGCCAAGGATTTCGGCGGCCATCGCTTCGAGCGCGCGGTTCTTGGCCTCGGCGGTGGCGATGGCCAGCGGCCTTGCCGCAGCGCGGGCATTGCGGCCGATCTCGGCCATCAGGCCGTCGATCTCGGTTTTGACCTGGTCAAGCATGGCTCACGTCCTTTCCCGCCTCGGCGGCGAGCGGCGCGGAAAGGCCGGTCACCACGAGGTCATCCCTGTGCACCATGGCGGCGCGGCCGGCATAACCGAGGATGGCGGCGATCTCCGCCGATTTCTTGCCGATGATCATGCGCGCTTCGTCCGCATCGTAGCCGGCAAGCCCACGGGCGATCTCGCGCCCGTTCGTGCCGTAGATCGACACCGTATCGCCGCGTGAGAACGTGCCCCAGACGCCGCGCACGCCTGCGGGCAGCAGGCTCTTGCCCGATGTCAGCGCCGTTTCCGCCCCCGCATCGATCTCCAGCCGGCCGGCTGGCTGCAATTGCCCGGCAATCCACGTCTTTCTTGCGGTGACCGGCGAGCCGGAGGGTGCAAACCACGAGGACCGCGCGCCCTCTTCGACGGCGCGCAGCGGATGATCGACCTTGCCCGAGGCGATGATCATGGCGCAGCCCGCACCCGTCGCGATCTTGCCGGCGTCGATCTTGGTGCGCATGCCGCCGCGCGACAGTTCCGAGGCGGCGCCGCCGGCCATGGCTTCGATAGCAGGCGTGATGGCGTCGATGGTCTCGAGGAAACGCGCGTCGGGATCGAGATGCGGCGGCGCCGTATAGAGCCCGTCGATATCGGAGAGCAGCACCAGCAGGTCGGCACCGGTCATGGTGGCGACGCGGGCGGCGAGCCGATCGTTGTCGCCGTAGCGGATTTCCGTCGTCGCGACCGTGTCGTTCTCGTTGATGATCGGCACGGAGCCGAGCTTCAGGAGCTGGTTGATCGTTGCGCGTGCATTGAGATATCGCCGCCGTTCTTCCGTATCGCCGAGCGTCAGGAGGATCTGGCCGGCGACGATGCCGTCCGTCGAGAGGCTTTCCGACCAGGCACGGGCAAGCGCGATCTGGCCGACGGCGGCGGCGGCCTGACTCTCCTCCAGCTTCAGCGCGCCCGAGGGCACCTTCAGCACGGAGCGGCCGAGCGCGATGGCGCCGGAGGACACGACGAGCACCTCGGTGCCGCCGGCGCGCAGCGCCGCAATATCCCTGCACATCGCGTCGAGCCAGGCCTTCTTCAGGCCGCTCGCGCGGTCGACGAGCAGGGCCGAGCCGATCTTGATCACAATCCGGCGGTGTTTTCCGAGCGGTTTGCGGTGCGTTGTCATCTCAGTCGTCGGACCCGGAGTTCTTCGCCTGGACGATGATGTCGCGCAGCGCCCTCAGCGTGCCCGTCATGCCGACATTGGCGACGGCGGAAATCTGGAACGGCGTCTGGCCGCTCGCCTTGGCAAGCGCTTTGGTCTTCTTCTTCAGTTCGTCCTCGTCAAGCAGGTCGATCTGCGAGAGTGCGACGATCTCCGGCTTGTCGGTGATGCCGCCGCCATAGGCTTCCAGCTCGTGCTTCACCGTCTTGTAGGCCTTGGCGACGTCCTCTTCCTGTGCGGAGACGAGGTGCAGCAATACGCGTGTGCGCTCGACATGGCCGAGAAACCGGTCGCCGAGACCGATACCGTCATGCGCACCCTCTATGAGGCCGGGAATGTCGGCGAGAATGAATTCGCCGCCGTCGATCGTCGCGACACCGAGGTTGGGGTGCAGCGTGGTGAAGGGGTAGTTGGCGATCTTCGGCCGGGCCCGCGTGCAGGTGGCGAGGAAGGTCGATTTTCCCGCATTCGGCAGGCCGACGAGGCCGGCATCGGCGATCAGCTTCAGGCGGAGCCAGATGGTCTTCTCATCGCCCTCCAGGCCCGGATTGGCCCAGTTTGGCGCCTGGTTGGTCGCCGACTTGAAATGCGCGTTGCCGAAACCGCCATTGCCGCCGGCGGCCAGCTTGAAGCGCTGGCCTTCCGTGATGAGGTCGATGATCAGCGTCTCGTTGTCTTCCTCGAAGATCTGGGTGCCGACTGGCACCTTCAGCGTCACGCTGGCGCCGTTCGCGCCGGTGCGGTTGCGGCCCATGCCGTGCGTGCCGGTCGAAGCCTTGAAATGTTGCTGGAAACGGAAATCGATCAGCGTGTTGAGGCCGTTGACGGCCTCCACCCACACGTCGCCGCCGCGCCCGCCGTCGCCGCCGTCGGGACCGCCGAACTCGACGAATTTTTCACGACGGAACGAGACAGCCCCTGCCCCGCCGTCGCCGGACCGGATATAGACTTTTGCTTCGTCCAGGAATTTCATCGGCTCGCCGTTCGCTTTTCTCGTATTTTCATAGTGCCGTCTTCGATATAGCCGCTTCCGTGAGAGGTCAAAGACTATCGTGAAATTCGTCAGCTACAACGTCCAGTATGGCATCGGTCTCGACGACCGGTTCGATCTGCCGCGCATCGTTTCCAGCATCCACGGTGCCGATATCATCGCGCTGCAGGAGGTGACCCGCAATTTCAACCGCAACGGCCATGTCGACATGGTCGCCGAGTTGCAGGTGCTGCTTGCCACCCACTATTCCGTCTTCGGCGCGGCCTGCGATCTCGATGCGGGTTCGGCGATCGAGCAGGGCCGCGTGGTCAACCGCCGCTTCCAGTTCGGCAACATGATCTTTTCGCGCTGGCCGATCCTGTCGACCCGCACCATTCTTTTGCCGCGCACGCGCACCCTCGACAAACTGAACCTTCAGCGCGGTGCGACCGAAGCGGTGATCGCCAGCCCCAAGGGGCCGATCCGCGTTTACTCCGTGCATCTCGACCATGTGCATCGCGACGAGCGCATCACGCAGATCCGCGCCCTCAAGGACCGTGCCCAGCTCTACCCGGTCGAGGGCGGCGCGATTTCCGGCGCCCACGAATTCGGCCTTGCCGAACCGCCGGTGCCGGAGGACTACGTGCTGATGGGCGATTTCAACATGGTGCCGGAATCGCCGGAATATTGCGAGATGGTCGGCGGCGTCGACGCGCTTTACGGGCGGCAGATTCGCGCCACCCATCCGGTGGATGCGCTGGCCGGCCTCGGCAAGCGCCACGCCGCGAGCTATAGCTGGGTCGATCCGAAGAACCATGCCGAGCGCCTCTTCCTTGATTACTGCTTCCTCAGCCACGGCCTCGTGGAGCGGCTGACGGACGCCTGGGTCGATGAGACCGCCTTCGGCTCCGACCATATGCCGGTCTGGTTCGAATTGTCCTGACGGCAGCGGTCGGGGCGGATTTCTCCGCCCCGCTCGTTTTCAGTGCCGCGGTGCTGCCGGGCGGAAGTCACCGGGCTCGAGCCGCGTTTCGATATGCGGCACCATTGCGCCGCGGGCGACGCAGAAGAGGTCGCTGCAGCCGGTGATGCGGAACCCTGCCTTCTCCTGCACCCTGAGCGAGGCGAGGTTGTCGGCGAAGATGCCGGACCGGATGTCCGTGCCGGGCATCCGCATCAGGAAGCGCGCCGTTGCCGCATGCACGGCCTCGCTCATATAGCCCCGCCCCCAGTAGAAGCGGTTCAGCCAGTAGCCGATCTCCCAGCCGCCATTGCTGCGCTCGAAGGAGACGCAGCCGATATGCACGTCGTCCCCGGCCGTGATGGCGAAGGCCCAGCCCTCGTTGAGATCGGTGGTGGTGACGGAAAGCCATTCCGTCGCATCCTGCCGGTCATAGGGGGCGGGTACCCGCGCCAGCATGCGCGAGACCTGGAAGTCGTTCAGCGACTGGGCGATCGCCTCCGCATCGGACATGCGGTGCGGGCGGAGCGCCAGGCGCGCCGTCGTGATGGTCGGGCAGGGCCCGGCGCCGGTGACGCGCTCGCGTTCGATCTGGGTCTGCATGGCGTTCATCGCATGCCTCCCCAGCTCTTCAGCGAAACCCAGGTCTTGCGGTCCAGCCTGTACCATTCGACGGGCACCATGCCGCCGACCGCGAGGCTCTGCACCATGCCGGTCGCCTGGAACTGGAAGCCGCACTTCTGGATGACCCGGCGCGAGGGAATGTTCATGACCCGGCAGCGCGCATCGATCTGCTCGATGTCGCGGGTGCGGAAGACCATGTCGATCAGCGCGTGGGCCGCCTCGGTGACATATCCCTGATTCCAGTACGGTTCGCCCAGCCAATAGCCGAGCTCGACCGTGCGCCCATCCTCATGCGGTTCGATGCCGCAGCATCCTAGGAAGGCGCCGTTGTCGGCTTTCGTAATGGCATAGACGCACTTGCCAATCGCGCCGGCGCGTGTGCGTCGCACGAAATCAGCAGCGTCCGCAACCGTGTAGGGGTGCGGCATGCGGGCGACCATGTTGGCGATATTGGCGTTGTTGGCGAGATGGGCAAGGGCGTCGATGTCGTCTTCGTGCGGGGCTCTCATGACGAGCCTCTGCGACAGCAAGATCGGGCAATCGGTCCTCGACCGTTCAGGCCTCAGCCGTTCCTTGGGAGACCGTGATTGGCCTTCCCTCAACAATTCGGTCTGCATGGTTCAGTCCTCCAGAGCAAAAAGGGGAGATGGGTCTTGCCCCATCTCCCCTTTTTTCTTCAGGCCTGAACCTGTAGCGTCAGCCGGGTCGATGAGACGCCGGCTGTTTTAGAGCGCTACCGGCTTATTCCGCTGCTTCCGCTTTCGGGGCTACAGACACGTATACGCGACCGTTGGCCTTCGTACGGAAATTCACATTGCCAGCCGTAAGTGCGAAGATCGTGTGATCCTTGCCAAGGCCGACATTGGCACCGGGATGCCACTGCGTGCCGCGCTGGCGGACGATAATGTTGCCTGCAAGTACGGCTTCGCCGCCGAACTTCTTCACGCCAAGGCGCTTGGACTGGGAATCGCGACCGTTACGCGAGGAGCCGCCAGCTTTTTTGTGTGCCATAGGAGTTCTCCTTTACCTGTCCGGATTATTCGGCTGCAGCTTCAGCGGCGGCGTCGGACTTCTTGGAAGCCTTCTTCGCCTTGCCGGCTGCGGCGATGTCGATGATGCGGACAGTCGTGTTGTGCTGACGATGACCGCGCGAACGCTTCGAGTTCTGGCGACGACGCTTCTTGAAGGCGATAACCTTCTTGGCGCGGCCATGCTCGACGACTTCGGCCGTCACGATGGCGCCTTCGACGAAGGGCGCACCGATCGTGGCGTCGGCGCCGACGCCAACCATCAGCACTTCGGTGAATTCGATCTTGGCGCCTGCGTCGCCCGACAGCTTTTCAATCGTCAGGACGTCGTTGGCGGCCACGCGGTACTGCTTACCGCCGGTCTTGATGACTGCGAACATATTTTATCCTTTCATGTTCGTGCCGGCTCTTTGTCCCGAAAGGGCAAGGCCGTCTTTTTATCAGTCGCGGGGATGGCGATGCATTGGCGCATCGCCGGCTCAAATGGTTCGTTGCGAGACCGGACGCTTGCAAAAGGCAAGGCCGGACGGCACAAAAAACCAGCGTCGCGGCACAAGTGAGACCTATGCCACTGCACCTTGCGCAATAGGTGAGCCGATGAAAACTGTCAAGGGGATTTCCGTCACCATGACAAATAGATGAACTTTCCGTAGCCTGGCCCCCTTGCAAGCCCGCCCGACACCCGCTATTAACCGCCCCGCGCTCAAAGGGCGCCGACCTGACCGCGGAGAGGTGGCAGAGTGGTCGAATGCACCGCACTCGAAATGCGGCATACCTGCAAGGGTATCGTGGGTTCGAATCCCACCCTCTCCGCCATAAACTTCCTTCCGGGTTTTCCTGCCTGACTTGCGTGCTTTCCTGCTGCGGGCGCATGGACTTGATGCCGTGCGTCATGGCATAGGGCGCGGGACCACGACGAGGCCCGGTTTCCATGATCCGCATCGAGAATATCAGCAAGTCCAACAGCCATCGTATCCTCTTCATCGAGGCATCCGCCGCGTTGAACCGGGGGGAGAAGATCGGGCTTGTGGGGCCGAACGGGGCCGGCAAGACGACGCTCTTTCGCATGATCACCGGGCAGGAAGCGCCGGACGAGGGGCAGGTCTCGACGGAAAAGAACGTGTCGATCGGCTATTTCAGCCAGGACGTTGGCGAGATGGAAGGGCGCAGTGCCGTCACCGAGGTGATGGACGGGGCAGGGCCGGTCAGTTCGGTTGCCGCGGAGTTGCGCGCGCTCGAGGCCGCGATGGTCGACCCGGACAGGCTCGACGAGATGGACGCCATCATCGAGCGCTACGGCGAGGTGCAGGCGCGCTACGAGGAACTCGACGGCTACGGGCTGGAGAGCCGGGCGCGCGAGGTGCTGGCGGGCCTGAGTTTCAGCCAGGAGATGATGGACGGCGACGTCGGCAAGCTCTCCGGCGGGTGGAAGATGCGGGTGGCGCTGGCGCGCATCCTCCTGATGCGGCCTGATGTCATGCTGCTCGACGAACCGAGCAACCATCTCGATCTCGAAAGCCTGATCTGGCTGGAGCAGTTCCTGAAAGGTTATGACGGGGCACTGCTGATGACCTCGCACGACCGTGAGTTCATGAACCGCATCGTGACCAAGATCATCGAGATCGATGCCGGCTCGCTCACCACCTATTCGGGCGACTACGGCTTCTACGAGCAGCAGCGGGCGCAGAACGAGAAGCAGCAGCAGGCGCAGTTCGAACGCCAGCAGGCGATGCTCGCCAAGGAGATCAAGTTCATCGAGCGCTTCAAGGCGCGTGCCTCCCATGCCGCGCAGGTGCAGAGCCGGGTGAAGAAGCTCGACAAGATCGAGCGTGTCGAGCCGCCGCGCCGCCGCCAGACGGTCATGTTCGAATTCCAGCCCGCGCCGCGCTCGGGCGAGGACGTCGCCAGCCTCAAGAATGTCGACAAGGCCTATGGCAGCCGGACCATCTACCGGGATTTCAGCTTCCTTATCCGCCGGAAGGAACGCTGGTGCGTGATGGGCATCAACGGGGCCGGCAAGTCGACGCTGCTGAAGCTCGTCGCCGGGGCGGCGAACCCGGACGAAGGCAGCGTGACGATCGGGGCGAGCGTCAGGGTCGGCTACTTTGCACAGCATGCTATGGATCTGCTCGACGGCGACCAGACCGTGTTCCAGTGGCTGGAGACGGAGTTTCCGCGTGCAGGGCAGGGGCCGCTGCGCACGCTGGCGGGCTGCTTCGGCTTTTCCGGCGATGACGTCGAGAAGAAGTGCCGGGTGCTGTCCGGCGGCGAGAAGGCCCGGCTGGTGATGGCAGCGATGCTGTTCGATCCGCCGAATTTCCTGATCCTCGACGAGCCGACGAACCATCTCGATCTCGACACCAAGGAAATGCTGATCAAGGCTCTTTCCGAGTACGAGGGCACCATGCTCTTCGTCTCGCACGATCGTCATTTCCTCGGCGCGTTGTCGAACCGCGTGCTGGAACTCAACGGCGACGACGTGCACCAATATCCGGGTGGCTACACTGAATATGTCGCCCAGACCGGCCACGAGGCGCCCGGCCTTCCGAACTGATCGTCCGGTTTGCGGCGGACAGACTTCAGGCCCTGCCGAGATATTGTGCGTCCGACACCTGCTCCAGCCAGGTCACCGGCGATCCGTCCTGCGCCTCGGCGATGGCGACATGGGTCATCGCGGTCTTGTCCGTGGCGCCGTGCCAGTGTTTTTCGCCGGGCGGGAACCAGACGACGTCGCCGGGGCGGATTTCTTCGATCGGCCCACCCTCACGTTGCGCCCAGCCGAGGCCTGATGTCACGATGACGGTCTGGCCGAGGGGATGGGTATGCCAGGCGGTGCGGGCGCCGGGCTCGAAGGTGACGATGGCGCCGCCGGCGCGGCCGGGGGCTTCCGCCTTGAACGGCGTGTCGAGGCGGACCTTGCCGGTGAAGTAGTCGGCCGGGCCCTGCGCCGAGGGGCTGGTGCCGTTGCGCTTGATATCCATATCCGTCTCCTGATTCTGCTGTGCGGATCATATACCGGCAAGAACGCTGGCGAAGCCGTCGGAGACGATTTATGAGAACGGCGCAGGGTTTCAAGGCGGGTGCGGAATGGACAGGCGGCGGATAGGGATCGTCGGCGGCGGGCCGGCCGGGTTGATGGCGGCAGAAGTGCTTTCGGCGCGGGGCCATGCAGTGACCGTGCTCGAAGCCATGCCGACCATCGGGCGAAAGTTTCTGCTGGCCGGAAAATCGGGCCTTAACATCACCCATTCCGAACCCTACGACCGTTTCGCCGCCCGCTTCGGTGCGGCGGGCGCGCATCTGCGGGCGGCGCTCGATGCTTTCACGCCCGGGGATCTGCGGACCTGGGCGGAGGAACTTGGCACGGAGACTTTCGTCGGGTCCTCCGGGCGGGTGTTTCCGGTCGCCATGAAGGCGTCGCCGTTGCTGCGCGCCTGGCGGGTGCGGCTGGAGGGGTGGGGTGTCGATATCCGCGTACGCCATCGCTGGATCGGGTTTGCGCCCGAAGGACTGCGCTTTGAAACGCCCGAGGGCGTGGCGGTGATGGCCTTCGATGCGGTCCTGCTGGCGCTCGGCGGCGCGAGCTGGCCGCGGCTCGGGTCGGACGCGGCCTGGGTCGGTGGCCTTGCGGAAGGGGGCGTCGACATTGCGCCCTTCCGTCCGGCCAATTGCGGCTTCGATGTGGACTGGTCACCGTTCTTCGCCGAGCGCTTTGCGGGCGCGCCGGTCAAGGGCGTCACGGCACGGTCTGCGGCGGGCACGATCCCCGGCGAATTCGTCATCTCGAAGACCGGCATCGAGGGCAGCCTCGTCTATGCGCATGCGGCGGTGTTGCGCGATGCGCTGGAAACGTCGGGCGCTGCATCCTTCCTGCTCGATCTTATGCCCGGGCGGAGCCACGCACGGCTTGCAGCCGATCTGGCCCGGCAGGGCGGCAAGGCGAGCTTTTCCAGCCGGCTTCGCAAAGGGGCCGGCCTTGACGGGGTCAAGGCGGCCTTGCTGCGGGAATGTATCCGGGATGTTTCGGCTTTGCCGCCGGATGCGCTGGCTTCGGCGATCAAGGCCCTGCCCGTTCCACTCATCCGGCCGCGGCCGATTGCGGAGGCGATTTCCGTGGCAGGGGGGATCCGGTTCGATGCCCTCGATGCGGACTATGGGGTGAAGGCCCTTCCGGGTGTCTTTGCGGCCGGCGAAATGCTCGACTGGGAGGCGCCGACCGGCGGTTATCTGCTGACGGCCTGCTTTGCGACCGGGCGGGCGGCTGCGGAGGGGATCGACCGCTGGCTTACCGGCCGGGCCGGCTGAAGCCGGATCCCTAGCTGCGCTTCGGCCGCGTCGGCGCCTGGCTCAGGCTGGCGGCGGCGTCCTTCAGGCAGACGAGGTAGCGATCGCGGTTGGCCAGCCCGTCGTCGCGCGGGGTGACGAGGCAGAGCGTGGCGGCGGCATGTCCCTCGTCCATGACCGGCACGGCGAAGCAATGGGTAAAGCTGTCGACGATGCTGTTGAAGGTGAAGAAACCGTCCTGCCCGGCCTGGCGCACCTCGGCGAGGAAAACCTGCGGATCGAGCCATTCGCCGCCGGGCAGCTGGAAATCCTGCGGCGGGATGAAGGTGAGGATTTCTTCGTTCGTCATATGCGCGACGAGTAGGCGTCCTGAAGCCGTCCACGGGATCGGTACCGACTGGCCGATATCGGTGGAGATGCGGAAGGGCCTTGCGCCCTCGCGCATGCGCACGACGGTATATTTGTTGCCATCCAGCATGCAGAACTGCGCGGTCTCGCGCGTTTCGTCGGCCAGCCGATCCAGTGCCGCCTCGCATTCGCGGGTGAAGTCGAAATGGTTCTCGTAGGCAGCCCCCAGGAAATAGAGTTTCCGCCCGAGATAGACCCGGCCGTCGCCGCCGGTGAATTCCAGGATGCCGTTGCGCAGGAGGAGGTTCACCAGCTCATAGACCGATGAGCGCGGCGCGCCGATCTGCGCGGCGATCTCGTTCGGTTTCAGAGCCTGCCGTTTCTGGCGCAGGAAATCGAGGATCTCGAAGGCGCGATCGAGCCCTCGGGCGCGCTTGCCGCCTGCATCATCCGCAATAGCATCCATCTCGTCCGTCCTTGCCCTTCGTCCCGTCAAGCTTCTCCCGCCGCCCGCGCCATCTGTCAATGCGCAGGACGCGGCATTGCCGTGCGCGAAATTTCCGAAGGCCCCCTCTTGCGAGGCCGAAAATTCGGCATAAGATCGCGCCAGTCCGATATATAGATCAAGTGTTCAATATAATGGACAAAGACGGATGGCAAGCCCGTACCTGCTGCCGCCAAAAAAGGGGAACGACATGAAAACTCTCGAAAACAGCTCGACCGTCTCGCTGCGCAGCCGCCTTCTTGCGGGTGCCGCCGCCGCTGCGGCCGTCCTCGTCCTGTCGGCTGGCACCGCCTCGGCCGCCGCCAATTGCATCAAGGGCGACCGCAAGGCGCCGTATACGGTCGGCTGGGCGAACATCTATTCGGTGCCGACCTGGATGAAGCAGACCGAAGGCACCATCGCCGCCGAGGTCGAGGAGCTGAAGAAGGCCGGTCTTGTGAAGGACCTGATGATCACGGACGCGCAGGGCAATGCCCAGACGCAGATCCAGCACATCCAGTCGATGATCGACGCGAATGTCGACGCGATCGTGGTCATCGCCGGTTCCTCCAATGCGCTCGACCGCGTCATTTCGGATGCCTGCGACAAGGGTATCGCCGTGGTGAACTTCGACAGCCTCGTCAACACGGACAAGGTGACGGCGAAGATCAACACCGATTCCAACGAATGGGGCGCGGGCGCTGCCAAGTGGCTTGCCGACAAGCTCGGTGGTAAGGGCAAGATCATCGTCATGAACGGTCCGGCCGGTATTTCCGTCAGCGATGACCGCCGCAAGGGTGCCCAGCCTGTGCTCGACGCCAATCCGGGCCTGGAAATCATCACCGAGACCAACACGGAATACAATGCCGCGCCGGCGCAGGAGGCGATGACCAGCCTGCTCTTCGCCAATCCGCAAATCGACGGCGTGCTCTCGCTCGGCGGCGCGATTTCGGCCGGTTCCGTCATGGCCTTCGATCGCCAGGGTCGCGAGCAGGTGCCGATCACCGGCGAAAACGCCCGCCAGTTCCTCGAACTGTGGAAGGAAAAGGGCCTGAAGGGCTGGGCCACCATGCAGCCGAACTGGCTTGGTGCGCTCTCGGTCTACACGGCCGTACAGGCGCTGGAAGGCAAGGACGTGCCGGCCTTCATCAAGGTGCCGCTGCCGGTCATCGACGACAGCACCATCGACACCTATCTCGCCCGCGCCGACAAGTTCCCGGCCGACGGTTACATCTATTCGGATTACGACAAGGCGCTGTTCGACAAGCTGCTCGCCCAGTAATTCCCTGAAGGATGCCGTCATGACGGAAACAAGACCCCTGCTGGAAGCCCGGCAGGTGTTCAAGGGATTTTTCGGCAATCCGGTTCTGAAGGGCGTCGATATCGCCCTTCACCCGGGCAGGGTCCATGCCCTGCTCGGGGAGAACGGTGCGGGAAAATCCACGCTGATCAATCTCCTTTCCGGCGCTCTCCAGCCGGACAGCGGCGCCATCCTCGTCGAGGGGCGGCCGGTCGGGCGTTTCAGCCCGGCTGCCGCCCGCGGTGCGGGTATCGCTGTGGTGCAGCAGGAGCTGAGCCTCACCGCCGACCTGTCGATCGCCGAGAATATCGGGCTCGGCGCCTTTCCGCGCCGCTTCGGCCTCATCGACTATGCCGCGCTTCACAGGGGCGTGCGGGAGGTCTGCGACATGGTCGGGCTTACCGAGCCGCTCGACATGCCGGTCGCCGATCTTGCGCTCGGCCGCCGGCAGATGGTGGAGATTGCCAAGGCATTGTTCCGCAAGCCGCGCGTGCTCATCCTCGATGAGCCGACCTCCTCGCTTTCCGCGCATGAGGCCGGCATTCTCGCCCGTCTCATCGAGACGCTGCGCGATCGCGGCACGGCGCTTCTCTATATTTCCCATCGGCTCAACGAGGTGCAGGCGCTCTGCACGCATGTCACGGTGCTGAAGGATGGCGGCGTCACGGCGGACCAGTCGCTCGCCGGTATCGATGGTGAGGGGCTCGTTCGCCTCATGGTCGGCCGGGAGACGGGCGATCTCTTCCCGCCGCGCCCGGTTGCCGAAGCCGGTGCGACACGCATCACTGTCGAGAAATTCTCGGCCGGCCTCGTGCGCGAGATCGGCTTTTCCGCCCGCGCCGGCGAGATCGTCGGCATCGGCGGCCTTGTCGGGCAGGGGCAGGAAGACCTTTTGCTCGGCCTTTACGGTGCCATTCCCGCGAAGGCGAGCCATGCGGAGGTCTCCGGTCTTCCCCGCCTGCCGGCCCATGTCGGTGAGGCGAATGCCGCGGGCATCGTCTATGTGCCGGCGGACCGCAAGCACGAGGGGCTCGTCCTGCCCCATTCCATCGCCTCCAACCTCATCCTGCCCTCGCTCGGCCGGCTCGCGCGGGGCGGCTTTCGCGACCGCACGGCGGAGGCCGGGCTGATCGCCGACCTGGCGCGGCGCCTGACGATCAAGGGCGACGTCGCCCGGCCGGTCCAGGCGCTCTCGGGCGGCAACCAGCAGAAGGTGGCGCTCGCCAAGTGGCTGCCGCTCGATCCGTCCGTGCTGCTGCTCAACGATCCGACGCGCGGCGTCGATATCGAGACGAAGCGCGAGATCTACCTCATGCTGCGCGCCTTCGCTGCCGAGGGGCGGCTCGTCATCCTTGCAAGCTCCGACACACCGGAACTCGTGCACCTGTGCGATCGTGTCGTCGTGCTGCGCGAGGGGCGCGTCGCTGCCCAGCTTTCCGGTGCGGCAATCAGCGAGGAGGCCATCGTCGGCGCCGCCATGGGCATCCACAAACAGGGAGAGGCCGCATGAGTGCCGTTCCGTCTTCCGGCTGGCTCTACGGCGCCATCCAGCGCGGTCGCAATCGCGGTCTTGGCGGCCTCTACCTGGTCGTCGCCGCCTTCCTCGTCCTTTATGCGGTGCTCTTTCCCGGCATCCTTTCGGTCGGCGGTTTTTCCAAGTTCACGCAGAACTGGTTCCCGCTGGCGCTCGTCACCATGGCGCAGGCACTCCTGATGCTGAATGGCGGCATCACGCTTGCCATCGGCCCGCTGGTGAGCCTTGGCGCCGTGATTGCGGCGACGACGATGGGCAGCGCATTCGGCGTGCCCGGCGGCATCCTCGCTGTCGCGCTCACCGGCCTTGCCATCGGTGCCGTCATCGGCGCCATCGTCGCGCATCTGCGGCTGCCGGCCATCATCGTCACGCTGGCTGGCTCCTTCATCGTTACCGGTGTCGCGCTGATCCTGTTGCCGCGCCCGGGCGGTTTCATTCCGGACTGGCTGTCGACCACGCTCGCCGGCCACACGCCGGTTGCCTTCCTGCTGCTCGTCGTCGTCCTTCTCGCCTGGAAAGCATTTCTCGCGACACCGCTCGGCATCGGCATCTATGCCGCCGGCGACAACCCGATCGGCGCCTTCCGCTCGGGCGTTCCGGTCGAGCGGGTCAAGATCGTCGCCTTCGCGTTGTCCGGCCTGCTGGCGGCGCTGGCCGGCCTCTTTGTCGCGGCGCAGACGGGCTCGGGCGATCCGGTCATCGGCACGCCCTTCACGCTGAATTCGATCGCGGCCGCCGTGCTCGGCGGCGTCGGTTTCCTCGGCGGCAAGGGCACGATGCGTGGCGCGATCTGCGGCAGCCTGCTGCTCTCGGTCATGATCAACGTGATGTTCTTCCTCGGTTTTCCGCCGGTCGCACAATATGTCGCGCAGGGCCTGATCATCGTCGGTGCCGTCGCGGTGCCGGAACTCTTGAAACAGTGGAGGGCAAGGCGATGAAGGCCGTGAAATCCGTGTTCCGCAATCCGCCGCTTTTGACCTTCCTCCTTGTGGCGCTCGTCTGGCTTGTCGCCAGCCTCACGCTGCGCGGCTTCGGCGCCTACGGGCACCTGCGCTATCTCCTGGAGCTTGCCGCCGTCATCGGCATCGTCGCGGCCGGGCAGACGCTGGTCATCCTGATGGGCGGCATCGACCTCTCCGTCGGGGCCGTGATCACCGTCACGGCGATCCTGTTGCCGCTGATCTCGCCGGCTTCGGACCCGACCGGCCTCGTCGGCATCGTGCTCGTCCTTGCCATCGCCACCGGCATCGGCCTCCTCAACGGGGCGGGTGCGGCCTATCTGCGCGTGCCGCCGATCATCATGACGCTCGCCATGGCGACGTTTCTTCAGGGACTGCTCGTCATCGTCGCCGGCGGCAGCGCGGTCACGGTGAGCAACCCGGCGGTCATCCTGCTCGGCCAGGCGCGCCCCCTCGGCGTTCCCGCCGGCATCATCCTCTGGATCGTCGTTTCGATCGCGGTACTGCTCATCATCCATCGCACGCCGCTCGGCGCGCGCTTCCTCGCGCTCGGGGCCAATCCGCTGGCTGCCCGGCTTTCCGGCGTCAGCGTTGCCAGGAACACGCTGCTTCTCTATGCGCTGTCCGGCTTCTTCGCGGGGCTTGCCGGCATTCTGGTGCTCGGCATGAACCGGCAAGGCTATGTCGGCATCGGCGATCCCTATCTCCTGATGTCGATCGCCGCGGTCGTGCTCGGCGGCACCTCTATCCTCGGTGGGCGCGGCACTTATGCCGGCACCATTCCCGGTGCCATCCTGCTCGTCACCACCACGGCGCTGATCACCGTCGTCAACGCCTCACCCGGCTGGCGCTCGATCATGTTCGGTTCGCTGATCCTCGCGCTTCTGCTCATTTCCGGCCGAGAGGCGCGCCGATGACGGTGCGTTATGGCGGGCCGGTCATCGACCCGCACCACCATCTCTGGGATCTGTCGCTCAAACGTCATCCCTGGCTGGAAACGGCCCGGGCGACCGGCGGCGAGATGGTCTTCGGCAGCTTGGCGCCGATCCTCAGGGATTATGGCGTTGCGGACTACAGCGCCGATGCGGCGAACCAGAACGTGGTGGCCACCGTGCATGTCGAGGCCGGCTGGTCCGACGCCCATCCGCTGGAGGAAAGCCGCTGGCTTGCAGGTCTCGACCGGTCCTCCGGCGTGGCGAAGCGTATCATCGCTCGCGTGCCGCTCGACAGCCCGGATGCCGTGCGCCTGATCGAGGCGGAGGCCGCCAATCCCGATGTTGCCGGCATCCGCGATATCGTCAGCTGGCATCCCGAACCGGCAAAGAGCTTCGCACCCCGCGCCCGCCGCATGGCCGATCCCCGCTGGCGCGCCGGCCTTGCCCGTCTCGCCCGTTTCGGACTCGTTTTCGACCTCATGCTCTATCCGTGGCAGATGGATGAGGCGCTCGATCTCGTGCGGGCCTTTCCGCAGATACGCTTCGTGCTCAACCATGGCGGCAGCCCGGCCGATCGCAGCGCGGAGGGTATGACGCTCTGGCGCGGTGGCCTTGCGGCGCTCGGTCGCGAGCCGAATGTCCGGTTGAAGATTTCCGACCTCGTCGCCTATGACAATGACTGGACGCCGGAAAGCCTGCGGCCGGTGATCGAGCATTGCCTCGCCTGTTTTGGCCCCGCTCGAACCATGTTCGCCAGCGATTTTCCGGTCGCCGGCCTGCACGCCTCGTTCGACGAGGTCTACGCCGTTTTCCGCGCCGCGGCCGCGCCGCTTTCGCTCGACGAGCAGCGTGCCCTCTTTTTCACGACTGCCAATGACACCTATCGCCTCGGGATCGTCGATCCCGTCGTGGCCAAGGGAGAAAACCATGCCTGACCTTTCCGTGACCGGACCGGACAATCCGGTGATCGACGACCGCATCCGCGGCTTCCCGCCGGGCCATGCGCCCCTGCCGCTCGATGCCATCGGCAAGCAAGGCTGGAAGCCCTATGACGGTGCGATGGCGCTGCCGCTGATCTCGCTCGATCGTGCGGCCTTTGCCAGCAACGTCGCGCTGATGATGGAGTATGTACGCGATCACGGCGTCGCGATCGCGCCCCATGCGAAGACGCCGATGTCGGCGGCGATTGCCGGCACGCTGCTGGCGGCGGGCGCGTGGGGCACCACGGTGGCGGATATCCGCCAGGCGGCGGTACTGATGAAGGCTGGCCAGCGCCGGCTGATCCTCGCCAACGAGATCGGCGGGGCCGCGGCTGCACGCCGGCTCGCAGCGCTTGCCGCAAACTATCCCGATGCAGTGCCGCATGTCTTCGTCGATTCCATTGATCTGGTTGAAGCCCTGCGGGTCGCCTGGCATGGCCGCAGCGGTCTGCCGCCGCTCGGTCTTCTCGTCGAACTTGGTGCGGGCCGCGCCGGAGCACGCAGCGCCGAGGCGGCAGGCGCGATCCTCGATGCCATCCTTGCCGCGGAAACCCCCACCTTCCGGCTGACCGGCATCGCCGCCTACGAGGGGGCCGACGCAACGGCGGATGCGGAAGAGACGCTGCGCCGGATCGACGGGCTGGTGGCGATGACGGCGGCCTTCCTGCCGGAGGTTCGCGCCCGCATTGGCGATGCGCGGCCGCTGATCGTCACAGCGGGCGGTTCGGTCTTTTTCGACCGGGTGATCGCCGGTCTCTCTGCTGCCGTCGCGGCCGATCCCGATAGTTTGCTCGTGCTGCGCAGCGGGGCGATCTTCTTCCATGACCACGGCGTTTACGAGCGCGGTCTTGCCGGCCTCGACGCCCGTGCGGGCTTCCGGTTCGGCGGGCAGGTCCGCTCCGCCGGCAGCGACTTCAAGCCGGTGCTCCGGGTCTGGGCCGAGGTGCTGTCGCTGCCGGAGCCGGCGCTCGCGATCTGCGGTATGGGCCTGCGGGATGTCGCGATGGACCAGGGTTTGCCGCGGCCGCTGGCTCTCTATCGCGACGGGGTGCCGCTCGCCGCTCTTGCGGGGGCCGATGTGCTTCGTCTCAACGACCAGCATGCCTTCGTGGCGCTTTCCGCCGGCAGCGATGTACGCGTCGGTGATGTGGTCGAGTTCGGCATCTCGCATCCCTGCACCTGCCTCGACCGGCACGCGATCCTCTACGGCCTTGCACCTGACCACACGGTCACGGCGGCCTACACCACCAGCTTCGGCTGATCCTCCCGGGAAGAAAGGAAAATACCCATGATCCAGCGTTACCAGAAGGGTTCGCGCATGAGCCAGGCCGTCAGCTATGGCGGGCTCGTCTATATTGCCGGCCAGGTCGCGGAAAACCGCAAAGCCGGCCTTGAGGACCAGACGCGCGACGTGCTCGGCAAGATCGATGCCCTTCTGAAGGAAGCCGGTACGGACCGCTCGAAACTGCTCGCTGTCAATGTGTTCCTGCCGGCGATCGTCGATTTTGAGGCGATGAACGGCGTTTATGATGCCTGGATCGACCCGGAAAACCCGCCGGCCCGCGCCTGCGTCGAGGCGCGCCTTGCCGATCCCGACCTGCGCGTCGAGATGACTGCCGTCGCCGCACTCTGAAAACCCGCCCGAACTGGAGCCACCATGCACAGCGGCCTCGTCAATCCGATCGATCTTTCCCGGGAGGGCCGGCAGGCCGGGCATCTTGCGATTCCCTATTCCGTTGACCGTTCGCCCTACTACCAGATCCGCATCCCCATCCTGAGGCTGAAGAACGGCGAGGGGCCGAGCCTGCTCCTGATGGCGGGCAACCATGGTGACGAATACGAGGGTGAGCTCCAGCTCGGGCGGCTGATGCGCCAGCTCGATATCACGAAAATCCGCGGTGCCGTCACCATCCTGCCGATGGCGAACCTGCCGGCGGTGATGGCGGCCAAGCGCTGCTCGCCCTTCGACGGCGGCAATCTCAACCGCGCCTTTCCCGGCGATCCGGCCGGCACGCCGACGGCGCGGCTGGCGCATTTCCTTGAACATGATCTTTTCCCGCACCACGATGCCGTGCTCGACCTGCACTCCGGCGGTACCTCCATGGCGCATCTGTCCTGCACGCTGATCGAGCGGCAGGCGGATGCCGAGCGCTTTGCGCGCGCGGTCACGTTGATGCGGGCGATGGGGGCCGCACATGCCTTCATCGCAGACAACGGACCGGCGGCGCCGACCTCGATGGGTGCGGCCGGCCGGGCTGGCACGATCGGCCTTTCGGGCGAGTTCGGCGGCGGCGGCACGGTGTCGCCCGAGAGCATGGCGTTTACGGCGGCGGCGATCGACCGTCTGCTCGTCGCACTCGGCATTGCGGGAGAGCCGGTGCTGTCGCGCGGGCCGCTCGCAGCTCCACCTGCCCTGCAGCTCCTGTCGCTCTCCCGGCACAGCCAGGGCATCTATGCTGGCCGCCGCGGCTGGTTCGAGCCTGCCGTGCCGCTCGGTGCGCACGTCTCGGCAGGTGATCTGGCTGGCTGGTATCACGATCTCGAACGGCTTGAGCAACCCGAGGAGGCGCTGCGCTTTGCCGAGGGCGGCATCGTCATCTCCCACCGGCTGCATTGCGACAGCCAGGCCGGCGACTGTCTGATCCAGGTCGCCGAGCCGATCGACGGCTGAGGCCTTGGGGTTTGTCAGGGAAAAGTGGAGCCCGATTTTCAATAAAAGACAAACGAAAACAAAGTACTATGGAGTTCGGCAGATTCAGTATGAAGCTGACGGACTCTATGTGATCGCGCCGACGGCTTCCTTCACCCAGTCGAGGCGCTTTGCCGGAATGAGCCCGTAATTGTAGAAGTTCACGCCGTTCGCACCAGCCTCGACGGCTGCCTTTGCGCGGGCGGCGAGGATGGCCGGGCCATCGACCTCGGGATAGAAGACGCGCAGGCCCAGCCCCAGGAATTTGTCCGGGCCGAGCATCGCCCGGCCGGTGCGGATGACCTCGCCGACGGCCTCGGGCGTCATGCCGTAGCAGCAGAGGATCGCGCCGTCGCAGAGCTTTCCGACCGCCTCGAGGTCGACGCCGCCGAGCCAGCCGTCCTTCAGGTCGATCAGCACGATGCGCGTTGCCGGGTCGGCAGCCGCCTTGATCTCGCCGATCAGGCTCGTCACCGGCTCGGAGCGCCAGGTGAGGAAGGCGTGCAGTTCCGGATGGTCGCGGAAGGCATCGATACCGGCGGTGGGGAAGTCGGGGAACTGTTTTTCAGGTACCGCCCGTTCGCACAGTTCGGCGATGAAGCGCGCCACCGTTTTTTGTGCACTGTCGACAGGTATGCCGGCCTTCCGCGCACGGGCGGTGCAATGGTGGCAGAAGCAGAGCGACAGGAGGAAGTCATCCTCGGCGTTGAGGCCGACACCGTCCTTCTCATGGTGGTATTCGTGGGCAAAGCCCATGAAGTTCGGGCTTTCCAGCTCCAGCATGTCGGGCTTGTGGTTCACCGTGATGTCGCGCACCAGCGTCACGACATAGTCGCGTGCCGCCGGGCTGGAGGGGCAGAGATTGTAGTAATTGGCATTGCCGAAGGCGTTGCGGGTCACATGATCGGGGTGCAGCATGCCGAGGCGGGTGTTGTGCAGGCAGACCGTCCAGCAGGAGACGGCAAGTCCTGTGGTTGCGCGCGCCCTGGTCAGTGCTTCCAGCATGTCGCCGCGGTCGGTGACGTTCTGCGCCACCAGGGGGCGGATCGTCTTGCCCTGCCACAGCGTTTCGTCGGGCTGGAAATAGACGGTGCCGTCTTCAGGGAAGTAGGCCTTCTGCTCAGGGCTGCGCGGCTGCAGGAAGCGGCCGGCATGGTAGGAGGTCGCAAGGCTCACCGTGTTGAGGCCGGCGCGGCCGGAAAGGTCGGCGGCGAGTGCCGCGATGCCCTGGTCCTGGATGTCCCAGGGGTAGGTCCACATGGAAAGATGCATGGCGAGCTCCTGTCGAATCTGTCCATTTTATAGAACATGTGTCCATAATAGTGTCCAGAAGGATTTTTGTCAGGCAGGGGCGGTCTTGCATCGATGAAAGATTCGTTTGCCAGCTTCGTCAGGCCGGATCATGCGCGATGGTGCGAACCCGGTAGAGCGGGCTGTGAAGGCCCCACTTGGCAGTTTCGACGCATTGGATGTCGCGAACCGGAGGGATTCCTTGCAAGAGCCGGCGTAGCTTCTGGCCATTGCAGGGGCTTGCGCAGAGGCAAGCGGCCTGAAATATGCGCCAAGCCGTGAGTGCGGCCCGCAGACAAGGGGATCCGCCGGTGCCTTGCCCCCGCACCGGCCGAACGCGAGAAACGAACCGATGAAAAGCCACGTCCTGACCGTATCCTGCCAATCGACCCGCGGCATCGTCGCCGCGATCACCGGCTACCTCGCCGAAAAGGGGTGTTACATCTCCGACTCGTCGCAGTTCGACGACCTCGAGACGGGCCTGTTCTTCATGCGCCTGACCTTCCTCTCCCAGGAGGGTATTTCGGAGGAGGACATCAAGACCGGCTTCGTCCCCGTCGCCAAGACGTTCGCCATGACGTATCGCTTCAACGACAGCGACGAGCGCATGAAGGTGCTGCTCATGGTGTCGCGTTTCGGCCATTGCCTCAATGATCTGCTCTACCGCTGGAAGATCGGCGCGCTGCCCATCGATATCGTCGGCGTCGTGTCCAACCACTTCGACTACCAGAAGGTCATCGTCAACCACGACATCCCCTTCCACCACATCAAGGTGACGAAGGAGAACAAGCCGCAGGCCGAGGCACGCCTGATGGAAGTGGTCGAACAGTCCGGCGCCGAGCTGATCGTTCTCGCCCGCTACATGCAGGTCCTGTCGGATGCCGTCTGCAAGAAGATGTCGGGCCGCATCATCAACATCCACCACTCGTTCCTGCCGTCCTTCAAGGGTGCGAACCCCTACAAGCAGGCTTTCGAGCGCGGCGTGAAGCTGATCGGTGCGACGGCGCACTACGTCACCGAAGATCTCGACGAAGGCCCGATCATCGAGCAGGATGTCGCGCGCATCACGCATGCGCAGTCGGCCGAGGACTATGTTTCGATCGGCCGTGACGTGGAGAGCCAGGTGCTTGCCCGCGCCGTGCATGCCCACATCCACCACCGCACCTTCATGAACGGCAACAAGACCATCGTCTTCCCGCCCAGCCCGGGCAGCTACGCTTCCGAGCGCATGGGCTGATCCAAAACAAAAGGCCGGCGAATTCGCCGGCCTTTTCATGTTCGGACACGTCTGTGGCCGGTTCAGCGGTGTGCCGGCAGGCGCGGCAGGAAGATCGTGAGGATGCCGAGCAGCGGCATGTAGGAGCAGATCTGGTAGACGAAGTTGATGCCGTGGCTGTCGGCGAAGATGCCAAGGACTGCCGCACCCAGACCGCCTGCGCCGAAGGCGAAGCCGAAGAAGATGCCGGCGATCATGCCGACGCGGCCCGGGATCAGCTCCTGCGCGAAGACGACGATGGCGGAGAAAGCCGAGGAGAAGATCAGCCCGATCAGCACGGTCAGCACGCCCGTCCAGAAGAGGTTCGCATAGGGTAGCAACAGGGCGAAGGGGATGACGCCGAGGATCGAGAACCAGATGACGAAGCGCGTGCCGAACCGGTCGCCGATCGGCCCGCCCATGAAGACGCCGAGTGCCGAAGCTCCGAGGAAGAGGAACAGCATGAGCTGTGCGTCGCGCACGCCAAGGCCGAAATTCTCCATCGTGTAGAAGGTGAAATAGCTGGAGATACTGGCGAGATAGGCGTTTTTCGTGGTCGTCAGCAGCACCAGCACGGCAAGGGCCCAGGCGACGCGGCCGCGCGGCAGCGGCAGTTCGCGGCTGACGGCCGGCCGGCCGGCGGCAAGGCGGCGCTCACCGGCATACCAGTTGCCGACCCAGGTGAGGATGACCATGCCAAGGAGGGCGACGGCCGAGAACCAGGCGACGCTCGTCTGGCCGAGGGGCAACACGATGAAGGCGGCGAGCAGCGGCCCGATCGCCGTGCCGGCATTGCCGCCGACCTGGAACAGCGATTGTGCAAGCCCGTGGCGGCCACCGGAGGCGAGACGGGCGACACGCGAGGATTCCGGGTGGAAGATCGCCGAGCCGAGACCGATCAGGCAGGCGCCGAAGACCAGAACCGGGAAGCTGTGCGCATAGGCGAGCATGATGAGGCCGACGAAGGTGCTGCCCATGCCGACCGGCAGCGAGAAGGGCATCGGCCAGCGATCCGTGACGATGCCGACGGCCGGCTGCAGCAGCGAGGCGGTGACCTGGAAGGCCATGGTCAGAAGGCCGATCTGCACGAAATCGAGCGCGTAGTTTTCCTTCAGCAGCGGATAGAGCGACGTCAGCAGCGACTGCATGATGTCGTTCAGCATGTGGCACGCACTGACGGCGACGATGATGGAATAGGTGGTGGTGGCGGCGCTGCGGGGTGCCGCGGGAACGACTGTCGACATGATGGCCTCGAATGATACGCGCAGATTCCGCGTCATGGCTGCTTCCCATACAGGGATTGCTATAGGCCTGCTTTCGTGCTGAGGTCCATTTCTTACGCGAATGGGCCAAAGATGGAAAAACTGAGCGATGCACGCCGCAGGGCGCTCGATGACGACCACATCCGCAACCTCTTCCGGATGGAACAGGCGAATACGGATGTTCTGGTTCACAGTTCGGACATCCCGGGTGGCTATACGGTGCCGCCGCACCGTCACCGCCGCACGCAGTTCCTCTGCGTTTTTGCCGGTGTAGTGCTGGTGGGGACGGAGCGTGGGCGCTGGATGATTCCACCCGGCCACGCCTTGCTCATTCCGCGCGGTCTCGAACATTCCGTCGAGATGATCAGCGATGTCAGCATGCGCTCGGTCTATATCTATTCACCGGAGGGCCGGGCCGCTTCGCAGGTGCCCACCGTGCTGGAAGTCACCGACCTTGCCCGCCAGTTGATCGCGGAGACCGTTCGGCATGATGGCCTGTCGGAGGATCGCCGGCGCAGCGACCTCGTCATGGCGCTGCTGCTTGACGAAATCGGCCGCCTGCCCGAGCGTCCGCTCGGCCTGCCGTTTCCGGCGAGCGGAAGACTGGCGGGCCTTTGCCGCGATTTTGTCGAACAGCCGTCGCCGGTGGCCAAGATCGACGACTGGGCTCGAAGGCTGAACATGAGCCGGCGCACCTTCACGCGGTTCTTTCGCCAGGAGATGGGTGTCAGCTTCGTCACCTGGCGTCAGCAGGCGTGCCTTTTCGCCTGCCTGCCACGCCTTGCCGCCGGCGAACCGGTGACGCGGGTTGCGCTCGATGCCGGCTACGAGAGCGTGCCGGCCTTCACAACCATGTTCAAGCGCATGCTGGGAACCGCGCCGCGGGCCTATCTGACGAGCCGCACTGCCGCCTGAGTCTCAAAAAGACCGGCAAAGGACGCGATTCGGGTACTGTTTTCCGCCGGCTTTTGGGATTAGGAAGGGGTGCGGGACCCAAGTCGGGCCGCGAACCGGGAGCGCAGGGTCGCACGGGAGACGGGCTTTTGAGAAAGATACTGGTCATCGGGATCGGCGCGGGCAATCCCGAGCACATGACTGTTCAGGCAATTCAGGCGCTGAACCGGGCCGATGTGCTGCTCATTCCGACGAAGGGCGATGAAAAGGCCTTTCTCGCCGATGCGCGCCGCGAAATCTGCGACCGTTTCCTCGACAATGCCGCTTGCCGCATCCTCGATTACACCGTGCCGGTGCGCCGCGCCGACGGAAGCTACGAGGATGGCGTCAACGATTGGCATCGTGCCATCGCGGCCATCTACGAACGCACTCTCCTCAACGAGACCGGTGCGGACGAGACGCTCGGCCTGCTCGTCTGGGGCGATCCGATGCTCTATGACAGCACGCTGCGTATTATCGATCATGTGCGCATGACCGGCCGTGTCGCCTTCGAGATCGAGGTCATTCCCGGTATCACCAGCGTCCAGGCGCTCTGCGCCAGCCATGCCATCACGCTCAACCGCATCGGCCTGCCGGTCGAGATCACCACAGGCCGCCGCCTTGCCGGCGCCTGGCCGGAATGCTCGCGCGATGCGCTCGTCATGCTCGACGGCGTCGAAGCCTTTCGGACGGTCGAGGATCCGGAAGCGGAGATCTGGTGGGGCGCCTATCTCGGCACGCCGCACGAGATCCTGTTGTCCGGCCGGCTTTCCGACGTCGCCGATACGATCAGCGAGACGCGCCGAAAGGCGCGCGCCGCGCATGGCTGGATCATGGACACCTACCTGATCCGTCGTCCGGCGCCCGAAGCGGAGGAGGGCGCGGCATGACGGTGACCTGTGCGATGCTTCCGGGACCGCTGGGCGAGATCGGCGTGTTGCGGCGCGGCGCCTGCCCTTCACTCGCCACTCCGATGCGGACTGGCGACGGCCTGCTGGTGCGCCTGCGCCCCACCGCGGCGGCCCTCACCGCGCACGATCTCCTTGCGCTTGCCGATCTGGCGCGGGCGCATGGCAACGGCCTCATCGAAATCACCGCGCGCGGCAATCTCCAGCTTCGCGGCCTTACGGATGCTTCCGTTCCGCACCTTGCCGTCGGGCTCGCCGCGGCCGGCATCGTCCCGCAGACGGGCGTTGCCATCGAAGTGCCGCCGCTTGCCGGCATCGATCCGTCCGAACTTGCCGATGCCGCGCCGCTTGCCGATGCACTGCGGGCGGCTCTTGCCGATGCCGCTCTTGTTCTCGCGCCGAAGCTTGCCGTCGTCGTCGATGGCGGCGGTGTGTTGTCTCTTGCCGACATGGTTGCCGATATCCGCCTCGATGCGGTCGCCGGCACACGAGGCCTTGCCTGGCGGCTTGCCCTCGGTGGTGATCGCATGACGGCGCGGGCCGTTGCGCTGTTGCCCGACGAAAAGGCTGTCGAAGGCGTGATGACAGTCGCCGCTGCCCTTGCCGCCATCGGGCCGGCGGCGCGGGGGCGGGATCTCGATCCCATGCTGCTGGCGGCCGCTCTCGGTGCGGCTCCGGTGCCGCCGCTTCCGGTCGCTTCACCTGTTCATCCGCTCGGTGCGCACGGGATCGGAGACGAAACGGTTCTGGGGCTCGCCCCGGCCTATGGTCAGATTCATGCCGACCGGCTTGCCGCGTTGACACGGGAGCTGGTCGCCTGTGGCGCAACGGAGTTCCGCCTCGCGCCGCATCACGCGCTGCTGGTACGCGGGCTCTGCGCGGAAACGGTGGCCGCCGCGCAGGCCTGTGCGACGCGGGGACGTGTCTGGAGCACGCAGGATGCGCCGGGTCGGACCGTCTCCGTCTGTGCCGGTTCCGCCGGCTGCGCTTCGGCCAGCTTCGATACCCACGCCGCCGCCGATGCCCTTGTGGCGGAAGCCGGCGATCTCCTGGACGGTTCCTTCGACGTGCATGTTTCCGGCTGCCCGAAGGGCTGCGCCCATCCGGCCGCGGCCGCGGTCACGCTTTGCGGCACTGCCGCCGGCGTCGGTCTTGTTCTTGGCGGGCGTGCGGGCGATGGCGCCGCCGTGATCCTGCCCGCCGATGCGCTGCGGCCCGCCCTGCATCGTCTCGGCGCCCTCCTGCGCGCGCGTCGTGCGGACGGCGAGACGGCGGGAAACCTCATCGACCGCACCGCGTCCGACACCCTAGTTTCTGCTTATCAAGGCCAACAATGACCGATTACGACTACATCAAGGATGGCACGGCCATCTACGAAAAATCCTTCGCGATCATCCGCGCCGAAGCCGATCTCTCCCGCTTTTCCGAAGAAGAATCGGACGTCGCCGTGCGCATGATCCATGCCGCAGGCCTCGTCGAGGCGGTACCGCATTTCGTTTTCTCGCCGGGTTTCGTCACGGCGGCGCGCGGCGCGCTCCAGGCCGGTGCGCCGATTTTCTGTGATGCCGAGATGGTCGCGCGCGGCGTGACGGCCGCCCGCCTGCCGGCCGGCAACGAGGTGCTCTGCATGCTGCGCGATCCGCGCACGCCCGATATCGCCCGGGATATCGGCAACACGCGCTCGGCCGCGGCCATCCGCCTCTGGCTCGATCGTCTCGCCGGTTCCGTCGTCGCTATCGGCAATGCGCCAACGGCGCTGTTCTACCTGCTGGAATTGCTGCGCGACGGCGCGCCGAAGCCGGCGGCAATCCTCGGCATGCCGGTCGGTTTCGTCGGTGCCGCGGAATCCAAGGATGCGCTTGCCGAGAATTCCTACGGCGTGCCGTTCGCCATCGTGCGGGGTCGCCTCGGCGGCAGCGCCATGACGGCTGCGGCGCTCAATTCTCTGGCGAGGCCGGGGCTATGAACAGGGTGGCGACGGTGACGGGACGACTTTATGGCGTGGGCACGGGACCGGGCGATCCGGAACTCCTGACGCTGAAGGCGGTGCGGGCGATCGGCGAGGCGGATGTGCTCGCCTACTTCGCCAAGGCCGGCCGCGCGGGCAATGGGCGGGCGATCGTCGAGGGTCTCTTGAAGCCCGGAATGGCGGAGCTGCCGCTCTACTATCCGGTGACGACGGAAATCGACAAGGACCACGACGACTACAAGCGCCAGATCACCGCCTTCTACGACGCCTCGGCCGCCGCCGTTGCGGAGCACCTTGCCGCCGGCCGCACGGTCGCCATCCTCTCGGAAGGCGACCCGATGTTCTACGGCTCCTACATGCATCTCCACGTGCGGCTCGCCGATCGGTTCCCGACCGAGGTCATTCCCGGAATCACGGCCATGTCCGGTTGCTGGTCGCTGTCGGGCCTGCCTATCGTGCAGGGTGACGACGTGCTCTCCGTGCTCCCGGGCACGATGGGCGAGGGCGAGCTGTCACGCCGCCTCGTCGACACCGAGGCCGCCGTCATCATGAAGGTCGGCCGCAACCTGCCGAAAATCCGGCGGGCGCTGGAAAAGGCCGGCCGGCTCGGCGAGGCGATCTATGTCGAGCGCGGCACCATGCCGACCAGCCGGTCGATGCGGCTTTCCGAAAAGCCCGACGACACCGCGCCCTATTTCTCGCTGGTGCTCGTGCCGGGCTGGAGCGGCCGCGCATGACCGGCCGGCTTTTCGTGATCGGCACCGGGCCGGGCAATCCGGACCAGATGACGCCGGAGGCAAGACAGGCGGTTGAGGCTGCGCGCGAATTCTTCGGCTACTTTCCCTATATCGACCGGCTGAACCTCCGGCCGGACCAGATCAAGGTCGCCTCCGACAATCGCGAGGAGCTGAACCGGGCCGAAGCCGCACTGAAGCGGGCGGCCGAGGGTGTCGATGTCTGTGTCGTCTCGGGCGGTGATCCCGGGGTCTTCGCCATGGCGGCGGCCGTCTGCGAGGCGATCGATGCGGGACCGGACGAGTGGAAGGCGGTCGATCTCACCATCGTGCCCGGTGTCACCGCCATGCTGGCGGTCGCCGCGCGCATCGGTGCGCCGCTCGGCCATGATTTCTGCGCGATCTCGCTTTCCGACAACCTGAAACCCTGGGAGATCATCGAGAAGCGGCTGCGCCTGGTGTCCGAGGCGGGTCTTGTTGTCGCGCTCTACAATCCGATCAGCAAAGCGCGGCCCTGGCAACTCGGCCGGGCCTTTGAAATCCTGCGGGAGACGCTTCCGGCGACAACGCCCGTCATCTTCGGCCGTGCCGCGGGTCGCCCGGATGAGCGCATGCTGGTCATGCCGCTCGGCGAGGCCGAGGCGGAGCGTGCCGATATGGCGACTTGCGTCGTCATCGGTTCGCCGGCAACGCGCGTCATTTCCCGTCCGGGCCTGCCGGATCTCGTCTATACGCCGCGCTTCCTCGAAGAGCCGACGAGATGATCGGCGAGCCGCACCGCATCCTGGACGGTTCCTGCGTGGTGGCCACCCTGCGCCTCTGCCCGATCGACCAGAACGACGGGCAGGCCGAGACTGCGTGCCGCGACGATCTTGCCATAGGTGGCGTCTCCACCGGAATTCTTGCTGACGACGACATCGATACGATGGCCGCGCAGAAGTTCGACCTCCGCGGCCACGGTAAACGGGCCGCGGGCGAGCAGATAATCGACATCGGGTGCGGCAAGTGGGGGGTCGACGGGATCGACGCTGCGCACGAGATAGTGGTGCTGCGGCGCGGCGTCGAAGGCCTTCGCCTCCTGGCGGCCGATGGCAAGGAACACGCGGCGCGGCACTTTGCCGAGCGCGCCCACGGCCTCCGTCATATTGGCGACGCGCGTCCAGCGGTCACCCTCCACCATATCCCAGCCGAGCCGTTCCAGCCGCAGCAGCGGAATGCCGTTCGCCGCGCTGGCGGCGCGTGCGTTGGCGGAGATCTGCCGGGCGAAGGGATGCGTCGCGTCGATCAGGAGATCGATGGCCTCGTCGCGCAGATGGGCCGAAAGCCCCTCGACGCCGCCGAAGCCGCCGGTGCGCACGGGTACGGGTTGCGGCGCGGGGTCGAGCGTGCGGCCGGCGAGCGACAGCGTGACGGCAAGATCGGTTCTGTCGGCGAGCACACCTGCAAGGTCGCGGGCTTCCGCCGTGCCGCCCAAGATGAGGATGCGTCGTTTGTCCACGCCTGATCAGCCCCTTTCGACAGCCGCTCCATGGCTTTCCATTGTCGGGATCGGCGAAGACGGTCTAGCGGGTCTCGGCGACGAGGCCAAGGCCGCGATCGGCCGCGCGGAGATCGTCTTCGGCGGCGCGCGGCACCTGGAGCTTGCCGATGCGGCGATCCGTGGCGACCGCCATGGCTGGCTCAGTCCCTTCGAGCGCTCGGTGGAGGCTGTTCTGGCTGCGCGCGGCAGGCCTGTCGTCGTGCTCGCCTCGGGCGATCCTTTCTTCTACGGCGTCGGCGTCACGCTCTCCCGGCGCATCGCGCGGGCGGAGATGCGCGTTTTTCCTGCCCCCTCCGCCTTCAGTCTCGCCGCATCGCGTTTGGGCTGGGCCCTGCAGGACACGGTCTGTGTTTCGCTGCACGGCCGCCCCGTCGACCTCATCCGCCCGCACCTGCATCCCGGCTGCCGTATCCTGGCGCTGACCTCGGACAGCGACGGGCCGGCGGCGCTTGCCGCTCTTCTGGCTGAAAGCGGGTTCGGCGGCTCGGCGCTAACTGTGCTGGAAGCCCTCGGTGGCGCACGGGAACGAGTGAGCCACCATCGGGCCGGGCAGTTCGCCCTCGATGAGGCCGACATGCTGAATGTCTGCGCGGTGGAGATTGTCGCCGGAGACGGGGCGCGGGTGCTCGCCTACACGCCGGGCCTCGACGACGGGCTGTTCGAGCATGACGGCCAGATCACCAAGCGCGAGGTTCGCGCGCTGACGCTCTCGGCTCTCGCGCCGCGCCGCGGCGAGCTTCTCTGGGATATCGGGGCCGGCTCGGGCTCCATCGGTATCGAATGGATGCTGGCCGACCCCTCGCTCCGGGCCATCGCCGTCGAGGGCCATGCGGAGCGGGCCGCTCGCATTCACCGCAATGCCGGGTGCTTCGGTGTACCGGGTCTTGCGGTGGTCGAGGGCATGGCGCCGGAGGCTCTGGTGGGGTTGGCCGCGCCGGATGCAATCTTCATCGGTGGTGGCGGCAGTGAGGCGGGCGTCATGCCGGCGGCGATCGACCGCCTGAAACCGGGTGGCCGGCTTGTCGCCAATGCGGTGACGACGGAAATGGAAGCCGTGCTCCTCGCCCAGCACGCCCGGCTCGGCGGTTCGCTGATCCGGATCGACATCGCGCGCGCATCGCCTGTCGGGCAGATGACGGGCTGGCGGCCGGCCATGCCGGTCACGCAGTGGGCCTGGGTGAAGCCGGCGCAACCTATCGAGGACCAAGTATGACTGTTCATTTCATCGGCGCCGGCCCCGGTGCTGCCGATCTCATCACCGTGCGTGGCCGTGATCTCATCGGCGCCTGCCCGGTCTGCCTCTATGCCGGCTCCATCGTGTCGTCGGAACTCCTGCAATATTGCCCGCCGGACGCACGCATCGTCGATACGGCGCCGATGTCGCTCGACGAGATCGAGGCCGAATATCTGCGCGCCGCCGCGGCGGGCGAGGATGTGGCGCGGCTGCATTCCGGCGATCTCTCCGTCTGGAGTGCCGTTGCCGAGCAGATCCGCCGGCTGGAAAAACACGGGCTCGCCTACACGCTGACGCCGGGCGTGCCTTCCTTTGCCGCCGCCGCCGCCGCGCTCGGGAGTGAGCTCACCATTCCTGCCGTCGCCCAGAGCCTCGTGCTCACCCGTGTTTCCGGCCGTGCCTCACCGATGCCGAACCGCGAGACGCTGGCGAATTTCGGCGCGACGGGGGCGACGCTGGCGATCCACCTCGCCATCCACGCACTGGACAAGGTCGTCTCGGACCTGACACCGCTCTATGGCGCGGATTGCCCGGTGGCGATCGTGGTGAAAGCCTCCTGGCCCGATGAGCGCGTGGTGCGCGGCACCCTGGCAGATATCGCGGCCAGGGTTGCCGAGGAGCCGATCGAGCGCACGGCGCTGATCTTCGTCGGCCGCTCGCTCGGCGCTGAGGATTTTCGCGAAAGTTCGCTCTACGATCCCGCATACCAGCGTCGGTTCCGGGGGCGCGACGGGCTATAAAGCCATCCCAGCGAAAATGTACGGCGGTTTCGCGTTTCGAAGAAAAGCGGAAATGATCTAGACCAGCTCGGCCTCGAAGGCGAGCGAGGCCCGGGAGCGATAGCGCTCCTTGTGGCGGAGCAGGCGGAAGGCGCGTTCCGGCAGTTCGAAGGCGATGCGGGCCATCCGGCCGGCGGCAAGGTCGTCCTCTACGACGAATTCGGAGACCGCCGTCAGCGTCTGGCCGACGAGAACGGCGCTGCGCACGGCCTCGTTGGAAGGCAGGGAGAGCGCGATGTCGAGCGCCTCCTCGGGCAGCGCCGCCGTCAGGGCACGCCGCGTGCCCGAGCCTGGTTCGCGCAGCACCCAGCGGGCGGCGGCCAGGTCGTTCGCATCGATATCGGGCTTGCCGGCGAGCGGATGGCCCGACGGCGCGACGATGACGACCCGGTCGCGCGCCACCACGCGCTGGACGAGGGCAGGGTGGGCGATCTCGCCTTCGACGAAACCGAGTTCCGCCCGCCCGTCGAGAACCGCTTCGGCAGCTTCGTCGGTGTTGCCTCCGGTCAAGCGGATGTCGATCGCCGGATAGGTCTTGCGGAAATGCATGAGACGCGGCGGCAGCCAGTAGCCTGCGACGGTCTGGCTGGCGGCAAGCGTCAGCGTGCCGCGTTTCAGGCCGCCGATCTCGGTGAGGAAGAGGTCTGCACTGCCCGCCCGCGCCAGCGTGGCTTTCGCCTCCGGCAGGAAGGCCTCACCCGTCTCGGTCAACTCGATCCGCCGCCCCGTACGATGGAACAGCGCGATGCCGTAGCGCTCCTCCAGCACGCGGATGGCCGAGCTGACGGCCGAGGGCGTGAGGTTCAGTGCCTCCGCGGCCCTCGTCAGGTGCTCCCGTTCCGCCACGGCGACGAAGATACGGAGTTGTTCCAGCGTCATCATCTGTTCGATCCAGTCGAATGAAATGTCCGATATTTACCGATGGATCGAACAGGTTTTCAAGCGCATCGTCCGCACATGGAAAATTCGCCTAATAAATCATCATTCGTTGGAATTCGTGTACTTTTGCCCGGGGTATTGCTCTCAGGCTTCGTGTCGGGCCTCGCCGTGCTCGCCGAGCGGCTGGAAATGCGCCTGTCGGGCGGGGCGTGGATCGAGGCGTTGGTGTTGGCGATCCTGATCGGTGCCGTCTGCCGCCTGCTGCTGAAACGGCCGGCGGTGTTCGATCCCGGCATCGCCTTTTCCGCGAAGTACTTCCTTGAAATTGCGATCGTGCTTCTCGGTGCGGGCGTCAACGCCATGGCAATTGCCGGCATGGGCTGGCTGCTGATCGGGGCGATCGCGGCGGTGGTGGGCGTCGTTCTCCTTGCAAGCTATGCCATCGGGCGCGGCCTCGGCCTCTCCCGCTCTGTTGCGCTGCTGGTTGCCTGCGGCAATTCGATCTGCGGCAACTCTGCCATCGCCGCGACGGCGCCGGTCATCCGCGCCGATGCGGAGGACGTCGCTTCCTCCATCGCCTTCACCGCCGTTCTCGGCATGGTCACGGTGCTGCTGCTGCCGGTGCTGGTGCCATTGCTCGGCCTTTCGGCGACGGGCTACGGCGTGATGGCGGGCATGACGGTCTATGCGGTGCCGCAGGTGCTGGCCGCCACCGCCCCGGTCTCCGCGCTCAGCATCCAGATCGGTACCTTCGTCAAGCTCGTGCGCGTGCTGATGCTGGGGCCGGTGATCTTCTTCCTGTCGCTTGCAGCAGGTAAGGAGAGCGGTCGTCGCCCGGCGCTGCACCGGCTGGTGCCATGGTTCATCCTCGGCTTCCTCGCCATGCTCGCTGCGCGCAGTTTCGGCCTGATCGATGCGGGGCTTGCCGAAGGCATGGCGCGCGCTGCGACCGTACTGACCATCCTCTCCATGGCCGCCCTCGGCCTCGGCATCGACCTCAGGCGCGTGATGCGGGCCGGCCCGCGGGTGACGGCCGCAGTCGTCCTGTCGCTCGGCGTGCTGGTCGCCGTGAGCTATGGCATGGTCGTGTTCTTGAACCTTGCGACGGCCTGAGGAAACTCAGGCCGCGTTTTCCCGTGCGGTCACTGGCACGTAGTTGAGTACCGGGCCGAGCCAGCGCTCCACTTCCATGACGGTCATGCCCTTGCGGCGGGCATAGTCCTCCACCTGGTCCCGCTCCACCTTGGCGACGCCGAAATAGTAGCTTTCCGGCGAGGCGATGTAGAGGCCGGAGACGGAGGAGCCGGGCCACATGGCAAAACTCTCGGTGAGTTCGACACCGATCTGCTTCTCGGCATCGAGCAGGCGGAAGAGCGCCGTCTTCTCCGTATGGTCCGGCTGGGCGGGATAGCCCGGCGCGGGGCGGATGCCGGCATAGGGTTCGCCGATGAGGTCGGTCGGGGAGAAGGTCTCGTCCGGCGCATAGGCCCAGAGTTCCTTGCGCACATACTCATGCATGCGCTCGGCAAAGGCCTCGGCGAAGCGATCGGCCAGCGCCTTGACGAGGATCGAGTTGTAGTCGTCATTCGCCCGCTCGAAACGTTCCGCGATGGCGATCTCCCCGATGCCGGCCGTGACGACGAAGCCGCCGAGATAATCCGGCTTGCCACTGTCGACAGGCGCCACGAAATCGGAAAGGGCGACATTCGGCCGTCCGTCGCGTTTCGAAAGCTGCTGGCGCAGTGTGAAGAAGGTGGCGAGGTCCTTGTTTCGTGCCTCGTCGGTGAAGAGGCGGATGTCGTCGCCCACGGTTCCGGCCGGCCAGAAGCCGACGACGGCTTTCGGCGTGAACCATTTTTCGGCGATGATCTTTTCCAGCATCGCCTGCGCATCGGCAAAGAGCTGGCGGGCGGCGGGGCCCTGTTTCTCATCGTCGAGGATTTTTGGATAGACACCCTTCAGCTCCCAGGTCTGGAAGAAGGGGGTCCAGTCGATATAGCGGGCGAGATCCGCGAGGTCCCAGTCCTGCCAGACGCGCGTGCCGAGGAAGGACGGCGTCTTCGGCCGGTAGGCAGACCAATCAGCCTTGAAGGCATTTTCACGGGCCTTGGCGAGCGGCAGGCGCTGTTTTTCGGCCTCGCTGCGGGCGTGGGCATCCGCGACCTTGCGGTATTCAGCCTTCAGCGTCTCGACATAACCGGGTTTCATGTCAGCCGACAGCAGGCTGCCGACCACGCCGACGGCGCGGCTGGCATCGGTGACGTAGACGGTCTGGCCGCGGTCGTAGCGCGGATGGATCTTCACCGCCGTATGCACGCGGCTCGTCGTCGCCCCGCCGATGAGGAGGGGGATGTCGAAGCCTTCGCGCTCCATTTCGGCGGCGACATGCACCATCTCGTCGAGCGAGGGGGTGATGAGGCCGGAGAGGCCGATGATGTCGACCTTTTCGGCCTTTGCCGTCTCAAGAATCTTCGTTGCCGGCACCATGACGCCGAGGTCGATGATCTCGTAATTGTTGCAGGCGAGCACGACGCCGACGATGTTCTTGCCGATATCGTGCACGTCGCCCTTGACGGTCGCCATCAGGATCTTGCCGGCGCTCTGGCGCTCGCCGCTGCCGCCATTGGCGAGCTTTTCGGCCTCCATGTAGGGCAGCAGCACGGCGACGGCCTGTTTCATCACGCGGGCGGATTTCACCACCTGCGGCAGGAACATCTTCCCCGCGCCGAAGAGGTCGCCGACGACGTTCATGCCGGCCATCAGCGGACCTTCGATGACGTGCAGCGGGCGCTCGGCGTTCTGACGAGCCTCTTCTGTATCGATCTCGACGAATTCGGTAATACCGTTGACGAGCGCGTGTTCGAGGCGCTTTTCCACCGGCCAGTCACGCCAGGCGAGATCACGCTCCTTGGCCTCCTTGCCGGCAGCGCCCTTGAAGCGATCGGCAATCTCCAGAAGGCGTTCGGTAGCGGTGCCGCCGGTCTTCGGCACGCGGTTCAGCACAACGTCCTCGCAGGCCTCGCGCAGGTCCGGCTCGATCGTGTCGTAGACGGCGAGCTGGCCGGCATTGACGATGCCCATGTCCATGCCCGCCTGGATGGCGTGGTAGAGGAAGACGGCGTGCATCGCCTCGCGCACAGGCTCGTTGCCGCGGAAGGAGAAGGAGAGGTTGGAGACGCCGCCGGAAATGTGGGCATGCGGCAGTGTTGCTGTGATCTCTGCCGTCGCCTCGATGAAGTCGACGCCGTAATTGTCGTGCTCCTCGATGCCTGTCGCGACGGCGAAGATGTTCGGGTCGAAGACGATATCCTCGGGCGCAAGGCCTGCGACGTCGGTGAGCAGCTTGTAGGCGCGGGTACAGATTTCCACCTTGCGTGCCTTCGTGTCGGCCTGGCCCTTCTCGTCGAAGGCCATGACGACGACGGCGGCGCCATAGGCGCGCACGAGCTTGGCATGGTGAAGGAAGGCCTCTTCGCCCTCCTTCAGCGAGATGGAATTGACCAGCGGCTTGCCCTGCACGCATTTCAGGCCTGCCTCGATCACCTCCCATTTCGAACTGTCGATCATCAGCGGAACACGGGCGATGTCAGGTTCTGCGGCGATGAGGTTCACATATTCCGTCATGGCCTTGGCGGAATCGATCAGGCCCTCGTCCATGTTGATGTCGATGACCTGTGCGCCGTTCGCCACCTGGTCGCGCGCGACATCGAGCGCCGCGGCATAGTCGCCCGCGGTGATCAGCTTGCGGAATTTCGCCGAGCCCGTGACGTTGGTGCGCTCGCCGACATTCACGAAGGGGATAGCCTCGGTCAGCGTGAAGGGCTCGAGGCCCGAGAGGCGCATGTGGCGCGGGATGTCGGGGATTGCGCGCGGTGCGTGGCGTGCGGCGGCCGCCGCGATGGCGCGGATATGGTCCGGTGTCGAGCCGCAGCAGCCGCCGACGATGTTGACGAGGCCATCGCGCATGAAGCCCTCGATCTGGGCGGCCATTTCCTCCGGCGTCTCGTCATATTTGCCGAAGGCGTTCGGCAGGCCGGCATTGGGATAGGCGCAGACGAAGGTTTGCGCGACGGAGGAGATCTCCGCGAGACGGGCGCGCATGGCGTTGGCACCGAGTGCGCAGTTGAGGCCGATGGAGAAGGGATCGGCGTGGCGTACCGAGTTCCAGAAGGCCTCCGGCGTCTGACCGGACAGCGTGCGGCCCGAGAGGTCGGTGATCGTGCCCGAGATCATGACGGGCAGCTCGATGCCCTTTTCCTCGAAGACTTCGCGGGTGGCGAAGATCGCCGCCTTGGCGTTCAGCGTGTCGAAGATCGTCTCGATCAGGATGATGTCGGCGCCGCCGTCGATGAGACCGCGCAGCTGGTCGGCATAGGCGCGCTTGAGGTCGTCGAAGGTGACGGCGCGGTAGCCGGGATTGTTGACGTCAGGCGAGATGGAGGCCGTGCGGTTCGTCGGGCCGAGTGCGCCGGCCACGAAGCGGCGGCGGCCGTCCTTTTCGGTGGCCCTGAGGCCGGCGCGGCGGGCAAGGCGGGCGCCGTCACGGTTCAGTTCATAGACCATGTCCTCCATGCCGTAATCGGCCTGGGCGATGGTCGTGGAGGAGAAGGTGTTGGTTTCGAGAATATCCGCGCCGGCCAGCGCGTAGCGATAGTGGATGTCCTCGATCGCGCCGGGCTGGGTCAGTGTCAGGAGGTCATTGTTGCCCTGCTGGTGACATGCGCAATCGCCGAAGCGATCGCCGCGGAAATCCTCTTCCACCAGCTTCAGCGTCTGGATTTCCGTGCCCATGGCGCCGTCGAGCACCAGGATGCGCTCGCGTGCGGCGGCCTGAAGGGCAGCGAGAATCTCGCGCCCATCGCGTGGCGGCAGTTCAGGTCCGAACAGGGTGTCCAGGTGCGATTCGGCCACGGCAAAGCCCTCCGGTGCAATAATCCTGCACCGGAAATCACATAAAGATATCTTTATGTCAATATGTCTCTATGCCTTAGAGGTCAGTGCATCGGTCGATTCGACCCGGCCAGGGAGGCGAACAGCGCCTTCAGTCTGGCGATGTCGGGATCGACCTTTTCATAGCGCGAGAGTCTCTGGACCTCCTTCAGCGCCTCGACGGCAAGGTCGGCGCCGTGCGGCTGCCAGAGCAGCCAGGAGATGAAGATGGCTTCCGGTTTCCCGGCGAAACCATTGTCGGTGATGGCAAGCATTTCTTCCCCAATCGGAAAATTGGGGGATGACCGGACGCACGCTGCTGGAACTTCGCCCGGAGGCGACAAGCAAGCGCACCACTGGGACACCCCGCCCATGGACGTTACGACTGTCAGGGCAGGTCTCCTGGCTTGCGGGTCATCGCGTCTGTCTCGCCTTCCCGGTGAAATCCACCAGTGGCATGGAGCGACAGCAGCTCGCCGTTCACAGTTGCGGGGGCAGCGCCGGTCTTGGTGCTCCTTTCGGAGCATCGCACCGGCTTCCCTCTTAGCCTCCGAGCCAATCGACTCGGAAGACCCTGACGGCGTCAAACTGGCTTGGCGCCGGCACCGAGTCAATGGTGCAAGGCTCCGTTCGGCGGTTTGGACACAGCTTGGCGGGCAGCCAGATGGGCGGGCGGGAACTTTTTCCTGCCGCATCCATTTGCCATTCTCCTGCTCCTTGCGTCCGCTCGCCTCCTGCGAGGGGCGCACGATTCACCAAAACCGCAGATGAGGGTCGATGCTGCGCCATCCGGTCATGTTGACATGTTGCAAGTCTCTGTCCTTACGGCTAAAAAATGCCGTTTTCATGCACCACGCGGCCAGGATGCCAACCAGCGTGTCGCTTGAGCCATGTCCATTCCAATCGCGCCGTCCGGGCGCTGTTTGGTCACATGGCTGATCGCGGCACCGAGATGAAACCTGCCCGCAAAAAACCGTTCGGCGCAAAGGCCGTCGCCGGATGGTTCCATATGGCCGGATCCAGAATCAGAAACATGCCCCTTCACAATACGCCGCAAGCCCCTTCGCGCGACGCCGACGCCAAGCAGATCGATTATAACGATTCGATCCGCGCCACCTATCTGTCGCTGGAGGAGCTCGCCGATTGCGGTGAAGCGCTGGCGCGCGACAAGACCGCGGCGCTGCCCGGCTTCCACCCTTTCGAATTCCGCGCCCGGCACAAGGAAAACGAGAAGGAAATCTTCCGCGTCTATCGCGCCACGGCCAAGGATGTCGAAGCCGGTGCGCAGATCACGCCGGCGGCCGAATGGCTGCTCGACAACTACTACGTCGTCGAAGAGGCGATCCAGGAAGTGCGACGCGATTTTCCGCGCCGCTTCTATCGCCAGCTTCCGACCATCGAGATCGAAGGGCAGGTGATGCCGCGCACGCTGGCGCTTGCCTGGCTCTATGTCGCGCACACCCATAGCGGCGTCTCGCATGAGGGGCTGACGGCTTTTGTTCAGGGCTTCCAGAAGATCGACGCGCTGAAGATCGGCGAGCTCTGGGCGCTGCCCTCCTTCATCCGCTTCGTGCTGCTTGAAAACCTCCGCCGCATTTCGAGCCGCGTCGAGCGTTCGCGCAAGATGCGTTTCAAGGCCAACGAGGTGGCCGATGAGCTGATCCGCCTCAACGATCCGGAAAAGTCCATCGCGCACCTCCAGTCGCTGGAAAGCTTCATCGAGGACAATACGTTCGTCATCCAGCTGCTTTATCGCCTGCGCGACGGCCTCCAGGCCTCCGGCGCGGTGATCCAGTGGCTGGAGCGCAAGATCGAGAGCCGCGGCAGCGACCTCGAAGAACTGATCGTCGCGGAGAACAACCGCCTCTCCTCCGGCAACGTCACGATGAGTTCACTCATCAAGAGCCTGCGCTCGGTGGACGATACCGAGTGGCCGGTCTGGTTCGAAAGCGTCAGCCGCCTCGACGAGGCGCTGCGCCAGGGGTCCGACTACAGCGACCTCGATTTCGGCTCGCGCAACAAGTACCGCAACACGATCGAGCGCTTCGCCCGCAGATCCGGCAAGACCGAGCTTGAGGTGACCGAGACGGCACTGGCGATGACCGCGGAAGATGCCGCGGCGCATGTCGAGGACCTCGACTACGAGGCCAATGTCGCCGCCTTCCTCGTGGGCAAGAAGCGGAAGCTGCTCGAAAAGCGCATCGGCTACCGGCCGTCGATCGTCCAGCGCATCGTGCGTTTCGGCCGCAAGCTCGACTGGTTCGCCATTGCCGGACCCAATATCATCCTGACGCTGCTGGCGATGATCGCGGTCTATTATTTCCTCGATCAGCTCGACATTCCCGACGGCGCATGGCTGATCATGCTGGTGCTTTTCGCGCTGCCGGCGTCCGAAGGGGCGACGGGCCTGTTCAACACGCTTGTCACCTTCTTCGTCACGCCGTCGCGCCTTGTCGGCTACGAGTTCAAGGACGGGATTCCCGAGGATGCGCGCACGCTCGTCGTCGTGCCGTGTCTGATCTCCAAGCGCGACCATGTCGACGAACTGGTGCGCAATCTCGAAGTCCACTATCTCGCCAATCCGCGCGGCGAGATCTATTTCTCGCTGCTCAGCGACTGGGCGGACAGCCAGGCGGAGGAATCCCCCGCCGATCTCGACGTGCTCGATTATGCCAAGCGCGAGATCGCGACGCTTTCGGCGCGCTATGCCTATGACGGCCGCACGCGCTTCTATCTCCTGCACCGCCGCCGCCTGTTCAACCCGTCCGAGGGGTGCTGGATGGGCTGGGAGCGCAAGCGCGGCAAGCTGCACGAGCTGAACCTCCTTCTGCGGGGTGACGGCGACACGACCTTCCTGCCGGGCGCCAACATCGTGCCGGCGGACGTGAAATACGTCATGACGCTCGATTCCGACACGCGCCTGATGCGCGATGCGGTGACCAAGCTCGTCGGCAAGCTGCACCACCCGATCAACCGTCCGGTCATCGACACGGAAAAGAACGAAGTCACTGCCGGCTACAGCATTTTGCAGCCGCGCGTCACGCCGTCCCTGACGACGGGCAAGGAAGCCTCGACCTTCCAGCGCATCTTCTCCGCCGACCGCGGCATCGACCCCTATGTCTTCACGGTGTCCGACGTCTACCAGGATTTCGCCGGCGAAGGCACGTTCACCGGCAAGGGCCTCTACCATGTCGATGCCTTCGAGGCGGCGGTGAAGGGCCGCATCGAGGAAAACTCGGTGCTCAGCCACGACCTGCTCGAAGGCTCCTTGGCGCATTGCGCGCTGGTGACGGATGTCGAGCTGGTCGAGGATTTCCCGACGCGCTACGGCGTCGAGACCTCGCGCCAGCATCGCTGGGCGCGCGGCGACTGGCAGCTGCTGCCGTATATTTTCGGCCCGTCGAGCGGCATTTCCATGCTCGGTCGCTGGAAGATGTACGACAACCTGCGCCGCAGCCTCATCCCGATCGGCTGGCTCGTCGCCTCCGTGATGGGCTGGTACTACATGGAGCCGCGCCAGGCGCTGATCTGGCAGCTCGTGCTGATCTTCCTGCTTTTCGTCGCCCCGACGCTCTCGCTGATTTCAGGCGTCATGCCGCGCCGCAACGACATTGTCGCCCGCGCGCACGTGCATCGCGTGATCTCCGACATCCGGGCGGCCAACGCACAGGTGGCGTTGCGTATCGTCTTCATCGCCCATTCGGCGGCGCTGATGGCCGATGCCATCGTGCGTTCGCTCTATCGCACGCTGGTCAGCCGCAAGCTGATGCTGGAATGGCGCACGGCCGCGCAGGCCGACAGCGCGGCGCGCGGCGGTATTCTCGCCCATTACAAGTCGATGTGGCAGGCTCCGGCGCTTGCTGCCCTTTCCGTGGCGCTTGCCATGATTTCGGATACGGGCCTTCCTTACATCGGCATTCCCTTTGCTCTCGTCTGGGCTCTGTCGCCCATGATCGCCTGGTATGTCAGCCAGACAGCCGAGACCGAGGACCAGCTCGTCGTTTCCGATTATGTTGCAACGGAGCTGCGCAAGATCGCCCGTCGCACCTGGCGCTACTTCGAAGAGTTCGTCACGGCCGAACAGCACTACCTGCCGCCGGACAATTTCCAGGAGACGCCGCAACCGGTGCTCGCCGAGCGCACCTCGCCGACCAATATCGGCGTCTATCTGCTCTCGGTCATCTCCGCGCGCGATTTTGGCTGGATCAGCTTCGAGGAAACGGTCCGCCGCCTTGAACAGACGATCGCCACGATCGACGGCATGCCGAAATATCGCGGCCACCTCTACAACTGGTATCGCACCAACACGCTGGAAACCCTGGGACCGCGCTACGTTTCGGCGGTCGACAGCGGCAACCTCGCGGGTCACCTCATCGCCATCTCCTCTATGTGCCGCGAATGGGCCGAAGCCCCCTCGGCGCATCTCCAGGGCAGCCTTGACGGCATCGGCGACGTTGCCTCGATCCTCTCCGAGACGCTGAAGGACCTGCCGGATGACCGGAAGACCGTGCGTCCGCTGCGTCGCCTCATCGAGGAGCGTATCGCCGGCTTCCAGAATGCGCTTGCCGCAGTCAAGCGCGAGCATGAGTTCGCCTCCATCCGCGTCATCAACCTCTCGGTGCTGGCGCGCGACGTCAACAAGCTGATCGTCAACCTCGACCACGAGATCAAATCGGCTGAGAGCGGCGAGCTTGCCAAATGGGCCGGCGCGCTGGTCTCGACCTGCGAGGCGCATATCGCCGACAGCGTTTTCGACCTCGGCAGCATCGAGGGCCTGCGCGAACGCCTCATCGTGCTGCGCGACCGCTCGCGCGACATCGCCTTCACGATGGATTTCGGCTTCCTCTTCCGGCCGGAGCGCCGCCTGTTGTCGATCGGCTACCGCGTCGAGACCAACGAACTCGACGAGGCCTGCTACGACCTGCTCGCTTCCGAAGCGCGCCTCACCAGCCTCTTCGCCATCGCCAAGGGGGACCTTCCCACCGAGCACTGGTACAAGCTCGGCCGTCCGGTCGTGCCGGTCGGCTCGCGTGGGGCGCTGGTCTCCTGGTCCGGCTCGATGTTCGAATACCTGATGCCGCCGCTCGTCATGCAGGAGCGCCAGGGCGGCATCCTGAACCAGACGAACAATCTCGTCGTCGTCGAGCAGATGAACCACGGCCGCCGTCTCGGCACGCCCTGGGGCATTTCGGAAGCGGCCTTCAACGCCCGCGACCACGAGCTGACCTACCAGTACACCAATTTCGGCGTGCCGACGCTCGGCCTGAAGCGCGGCCTCGGCCAGAATGCCGTCATCGCGCCCTATGCCTCGCTGCTGGCGACGCAATATGCCCCGACGGCGGCGCTGGAAAACCTCGAACGCCTGCGCAAACTCGGCGCGCTCGGTGTTTACGGCTTCCACGATGCCGTCGACTTTACGCCGACCCGCGTGCCGGAAGGAAAAACCTGTGCCGTGGTGAAGAACTACATGGCGCACCATCACGGCATGTCGATCGCCGCCGTCGCCAACGTCGTCTTCAACGGTGCGCTGCGCGAACGCTTCCACGCCGACCCTGTCATCGAGGCGGCTGAACTGCTGCTGCAGGAAAAGGCGCCGCGCGACATTCCTGTCATCAACGCCAAGCGCGAGCCGGAAACCGTTGGCAGCACGCAGGCCGATTTGCTGCGCCCGGAAATCCGCATCATCAAGGAGCCCTTCTCCAAGGAGCGCGAGACCGTCTTCCTGTCGAACGGCCACTATGCCGTCATGCTGACGGCCACCGGTGCCGGCTATTCGCGCTGGAACGGCCAGTCCGTCACGCGCTGGAAGCCTGATCCGACCGAGGACCGCTGGGGTTCCTTCCTCTTCCTGCGCGATACCGCGACGAATGAGTGGTGGTCCGCTACCGCTGAGCCGAAGCGCATCGAGGGTGAGGTCACGAAAACCCAGTTCGGCGACGACAAGGCGGAATTCATCAAGACCGTCGGCACGCTGACCAGCGAGGTCGAGTGCATCGTCGCCACCGAGCACGACGCCGAAGGCCGCCGCCTGACGCTGCTCAACACCGGGCCGGAAGACCGCTTCATCGAAGTGACGTCCTATATGGAGCCCGTCATCTCGACGGACGAGGCCGATAACGCCCATCCGATGTTCTCGAAAATGTTCATCAAGACGGAGATCGGCAAGCGCGGCGACGTCATCCGTGCCGAGCGGCAGAAGCGCAATCCGAACGAACCGGACATGTCCATCGCCCATCTCATCGTGGACAATGCCGGTCCCTCGCGCCGCACCGAGGTCGAGACCGACCGCCGCCGCTTCATCGGCCGCGGCCGCTCGCTGACGACGGCCGCCGCCTTCGAGCCGGGCGCGCAGCTTTCCGGCACGGACGGCTTTACGCTCGATCCGGTGATGGCGCTGCGCCGCGTGGTGCGCGTGCCGGCGGGCAAGAAGGTCAAGGTCATCTTCTGGACCGTTGCGGCCCCGAGCCGCGCGGAGGTGGATGCCGCCATCGACCGCTACCGTCACCCGGACAGTTTCAACCACGAAATGATCCATGCCTGGACGCGCTCGCAGGTGCATATGCGCCATGTCGGCGTCACCTCTCAGGAAGCGGCGAGCTTCCAGATGCTCGGCCGCTACCTCACCTATCCGGACATGCATCTCAGGGCCGATACCGGCACGATCGAGAACGGCCTCACCGCCCAGTCGGCGCTCTGGCCGCTGGCGATATCAGGCGACTTCCCGATCTTCGTGCTGCGCATCAACGACGAGATCGACGTGGAAGTCGCCCGCGAGGCGCTGCGCGCGCAGGATTACCTGCGTCATCGCGGCGTTGTCGCGGATCTCGTCATCCTCAACGAGCGCGCCGCCTCCTATGCGCAGGACATGCAGCACACGCTCGACCATATGTGCGAGAACCTGCGCATCCGCAGCCAGTCCGACGGTGCGCGCCAGCATGTCTTCACGGTGCGCCGCGACCTGATGGACGTCACCACCTGGCAGGCGCTGCTGGCGACGGCCCGCGCCGTCTTCCACGCCCGCAACGGCACGCTTTCCGACCAGATCGCCCGCACGGTCTCCCTCTTCTCGACACCGCGCGGCGAGGAAGAGGCGAAGGCGGAAGCAACGCCGGCGCCGGTGCCGAAACTGCCCGCCCCGGTCGCCGATGAACCGGTGGAGATCGACGGCAAGGGCCTGACCTTCTGGAACGGTTTCGGCGGCTTCAACGAGGAGCGCCGGGAATATGCCGTGCGCCTTCGCGGCGGCGAGGCGACGCCTCAACCGTGGATCAACGTCATCGCCAACCAGCATTTCGGCTTCCATGTTTCTGCGGAAGGCGCGAGCTACACCTGGAGCCGCAATTCGCGCGATTTCCAGCTGACGCACTGGACGAACGATCCTGTCATCAACCGCCCGGGCGAGGCTTTCTACATACGGGACAACGACCGCGGTACGGTCACCACGCCGTTTGCCGCCCTGTCGCGCAAGAAGTCGGTCAAGTTCGAAACCTGGCATGGCCTCGGCTATTCCGCCTTCCGCAGCTGGGAGGACGGTATCGAACTCGATCTCGTGCAGACGGTCGATCCGGAAGAGCCGGTCAAATATTCCCGTCTCGCCCTCAAGAACACCGGTGAGACAGAGCGCAGCCTGACGGTCTATGGCTATGTCGAATGGGTGCTCGGCAACAACCCGGCGAAGACCGCGCCTTTTGTCCTGACCAGTCAGGACGAGGAGAGCGGTGCGCTCTTTGCCACCAATCCCTACAGCTTCGATTTTGCGGGAAGAACCAGCTTCTTTGCCGTCGATGCGCCGGTCGCAGGCTTCACCGCCAAGCGTCGCGAGTTCATCGGCCGTGGCGGCGATATCGTGCTGCCGGGTGCGGTCGTGGCGGGGCAGGCGCTGTCGGGTTCGGCCGAGGGCATTGGCGATCCCTGCGCGGCGCTCGCGGTCGAGATCGTGCTGAAGCCTGGCGAGAAGCGTGAACTGCTCTTCGTGCTCGGCGATACGGCCGACGCCGACGGTGCCAGGGCGCTTGCCGAAAAGAGCCGCTCGGCTGATTTCGACGCGGTCATGGCCACCGTCCGCGCCTACTGGAGCGATTTCACCGGAACGCTGCAGGTCAAGACGCCGGATGCGGCGCTCGACCGGATGGTCAACGACTGGCTGCCCTATCAGGCGCTCGGTTGCCGTATCCAGGCCCGGTCGGCCTTCTATCAGGCGAGCGGTGCCTACGGCTTCCGCGACCAGCTGCAGGATACGCTGGCCTTTGTGCTTCACCGGCCGGAATTGGCCCGCCGCCAGATCCTCAATGCGGCAGCGCGCCAGTTCGTCGAAGGTGACGTGCAGCACTGGTGGCTGCCCGACAGCGGTGCCGGTGTGCGCACCATGATTTCCGACGACGTGGTGTGGCTCGCCCATGCGGTGGAGTATTACTGCCGCACCACCGGCGACCGCGGGATTCTCGATGAGACGCTGGCCTTCATCCAGGGCGCTCCGCTCGCCGAGGGCCAGCACGATGCCTTCTACACGCCGGAACGCTCGGGGGAAGAGGCATCCCTCTACGAACATTGCGCCCGTGCGCTCGATCTTGCGCTTCGTCGCACCGGAGAGAACGGCTTGCCGCTCATCCTCGGCGGTGACTGGAACGACGGCATGAACCGCGTCGGCGAGGCGGGCCGGGGCACGAGCGTCTGGCTCGGCTGGTTCCTGGCCGGCACGCTCTCGGGCTTCATTCCGGTCGCCCGCGAGCGTGGCGACCAACCGCGCGCGGACCAGTGGCAGGAGCATCTCGGCCGCCTCAAGGTCGTGCTGGAAACCACGGGCTGGGACGGAGGCTACTACCGCCGCGGCTACTTCGATGACGGCACGCCGCTCGGTTCGGCCGAAAGCGCCGAATGCCGGATCGATTCCATCGCGCAGAGCTGGAGCGTCCTGTCCGGTGTCGGTGATGTGGCGCGTTCGCGGCAGGCGATGGATGCAGTCATGGCCGAGCTGGTTGACCGCGAGAACGGAATCATCCGCCTGTTCACGCCGCCCTTTGTCGAGACGCCGCAGGATCCGGGCTACATCAAGGCCTATCCGCCGGGCGTGCGGGAAAATGGTGGGCAGTATACCCATGCCTCGACCTGGGTCGTGCTGGCGCTTGCCCGCCTCGGCCGGGCGGAGGATGCCTGGGCCTGCTTCAACATCCTCAATCCCGTCAACCACGCGCTGACACCCGAAGCCACCGAACTCTATCGCGTGGAACCCTACGTCGTCGCCGCCGACGTCTACGGCGAAGGTGAGCGCACCGGGCGTGGCGGCTGGACCTGGTATACGGGCTCGGCCGGCTGGCTCTACCGCGCCGCGGTGGAAGGCATTCTGGGTATCCGCAAGGAAGGTGGCCGCCTTTTCGTCAATCCGGTGCTGCCGGCCTCGTGGGACGGCTATGAGGCGACGCTCGACCTTGACGGCAGGAAACTGTCGATCCGCGTCGAGCGTGGCGGTGACGGGGGATGGCAAACAACTGTGAACGGCTCTGTCATCAAATCTTCAAAGGAGGGTTATTTGCTCTGATTCACGCCATGTGGATCAGAGTATCATGACAGACAGACAAGGACCGACGGGCGTCGTGCCGCGGCAACGCGACACGCGCCTCGACGTTTTCAGGGCCCTCGCCCTCCTGACGATCTTCGTCAATCACGTTCCCGGCCAGTATCTGGAGCACCTGACGCACAAGAATTTCGGCTTTTCCGATTCGGCGGAAGCCTTCGTGCTGATATCGGGCATGTCGGTCGGCCTTGCCTATGGATCGCGCTTCGCCATCGGCGAACGGCTGGCGGTGACGCTGCGCATCTTGCGCCGGGCCTTCACGCTCTATGTCGCCCATATCATGATGAGCGTCATCACTTTCGCCATCTTTGCCGGCGGGGCGCTGTGGTTCAGCCGGCCGGATCTCCTGTCGGAGATCAACCTGCGTGCCGTCGTCGACCGCACGGAGCAGGGCGTCGTCAGCATGGTGCTGCTCGGCCACCAGTTCGGCTACAACAACATCCTCTCCATGTATGCCGTGGTCTTCCTGATGCTGCCGGGATTTCTCTGGCTCTACCAGCGCAGCGCCTACCTGTTGCTCGCCGTCTCCGGCACGCTCTGGCTCTGTGCGGGCATCTGGCAGATCGCGCCGTCGAATTTTCTCGACGACGGCTACTGGTTCCTCAATCCGCTGTCCTGGCAGTTCCTCTTCGTCATCGGTTTTGTCGGTGTGCTGCGCGCGAAGAAGAAGGGTTTTTCGCGCAATCCGGTCCTGATGGCGCTCTCGGCGACCTATCTTGCCGTCTCGTTCGTCTGGGTCGTGTTCTCCTGGTGGAACATCGACTTTTCCTATGGCTTGCCTGCCGTGCTCACCGGCTTCGACAAGACCTTTCTGTCGACGACCCGCCTTCTCCATGTGCTGGCAGGGGCCTATCTGTTGGCGGTCATCCCCGCCCTCTCGAACTGGGCGGCGCTGCCGCTCTCCCACCCGCTTGTCGCGGTCGGACGGCATTCGCTCGCCGTCTTCATTTTCGGCACGATCCTCGCCATGGTGGGGCAGGTGATGATGTTCGTCACGGGCAAGAACCCGATCCTCGGCACGCTCTATGCCATCGTCGGCATTGCGTTGCATTTCGCCTATGCGCGGTACCTCGACTGGCAGACCGCCGTCATCGCCCAGAATGCGAAACGGCAGGGCCTGAAGGCCCTGCCGGTCAAAAGCGATACGCCGAAGCGATGACGGCGGTTCAGGCGGCCGTGTGGCTCTTGCGCACGTCGTCATCCGTCAGGATGCCGCTGGCGCGCAGCAGGGCGGCGAAGCGGCCGTTGCTCTGGCTGAGGTCGTCGAACGTCCCCATTTCGGCGATCTTGCCGTGATCCATGAAGACGACGAGATCGGCTTCGCGGACCGTCGACAGGCGGTGCGCGATGATGAAGGTCGTGCGGTTGCGGCGCAGGGAATCGATGGCCGCCTTGACGCGCGCCTCCGTCTCTACGTCGAGCGCACTGGTCGCCTCGTCGAGCACGAGGATCGGTGCGTTCTTCAGGATTGCACGGGCAATCGCGATGCGCTGGCGCTCGCCACCCGAAAGGCGGTTTCCGCGCTCGCCGACATGGGTCTCGTAGCCGCTCTGGCGTGAGGTGATGAAATCGCCTGCCGCCGCCGCCGCCGCCGCCGCCTCGATTTCTTCCTGTGTGGCGCCTTCGCGCCCGAGGCGGATATTGTCGGAGATCGAGCGGTTGAGCAGGCCCGCATCCTGGAACACGGTGGCGATCGAGCGGCGCAGCGATTTGCGCGTCACCGTCGAGATGTCGACACCGTCGATGAGGATCTGGCCGGACTTCGGCTCGTAGACGCGCTGCAGCAGGTTGACCAGCGTCGTCTTGCCGGCACCCGTCGGGCCGACGATGGCGACGGTCTGGCCGGCCTCAACCGTGAAGGACACGTCGTTGACACCCTGGGTGGCGTTGGCGAAGTCAAAGCTGATGTTGCGGTACTCGACCTTGCCCTTGACGTCGCCGAGATCGCCCGCGCCGGTCGGCTCCTCGCGCTCCTTGACGGCGTCCTCCAGCGAAAAGAAGTCTTCCAGCTTGGCACGCGCTTCGAAGATCTGCGTGGCGAAGGCCTTCATCTGGTCGAGGCGACCGATCAGCAGGCCGGCGAAGCCGATGAAGGCTATGACGTCGCCCACCTTGATCTCGCCCCGCTGCACGAGCACCGTGCCGATGACGAGGATCGTCATCATCGAGATCGTCGAGGCGATGCGGTTGAGGGCGCTGGCGAGTGCCCACCAGTCGAGCACCGGATACTGCGCATTGATCAGTCGCTCGGCAAAACGCTTCAACTCCCGCGTTTCGGCCTCGATTCGGTTGTAGCTATGCACGACCGAGACGTTGCTGATCGAATCCGACACATGGGAGAAGACGGTGTGATAATGGTTTTCGACCGAAGCCTGGCCCTCGCGGGTGCGGTTCATCACGACCTTGCCGATGATGACATAGAGCACGCCGAGCACGACGAGCACCAGCGAGAGGCGGTAGTCCATCACAAACGCCGTGGGAATGAGCAGAACGAGCGCGACGGCGGTGGCAAGGTGTGTACGCATGAATTCGAGCCAGAGGCCGAACAGCGTTTCGCAGGCGCGCAGCAGGGTGTGAAGCGCATTGGAGGTGCCGCGCTGGCTATGCCAGGCGAGCGGCATGGAGATGATGCGGCCGAAGGCCTCCGTCAGCAGGCTCGCCCGCCGGCCATGCGCCAGCCTGTCGGCCTCGCGCGCAACGAGCACGAAGGCGATCGTGTTGAACAGGCCGAAACCAGCCCACAGGAGCAGCATGGGCGTCACGTCGCCCTTGGTGGAAATGGCATCGATGATGCGGCCAAACAGGATCGGCTCGGCAATGGCGATCACCGCGAGCACGATGTTGGCGGCGACGACCGAGCCGACGCGGAGCTTGTAGACCCCGAGATAGTTGAGGGCTCTTGCATAGACCTGAAACAAAGACACGAATGCGGGCCTTTCCGGCGATACCTGTTGTGCGGTGCAGCGTTGGCACCTTCTGTCCCTTGGCTCAGCGTATTAATCAGCGGAAGAGGCAAAAGTTCTTCCCAGTCAAGCAAATTTCATGACTCGGGTGAAATCTTGCGTGATTATGCGATTTCAGGTCTGCCATGCATGCAAAGCGATTGATTTTCCCGCCGCCTTCCTGCCATCTGTCAGATGGGGACAATGAATGGGGCGCTTGGGTCGATTGCGGCCGGGTTCAGCTTTATCAGTTGCTTAACAAAGCTATTCAAGCGCGGGGCACATGAAGATCAACTTGCTGGTGCAGTTTCTTGCACTGATCGACGAGTTGCGCGGCCGGGAGGAAACCACGGCCGAGTTCGAACGTCTCATCAAGTTGTATGGGTTCGACTACTACGGGCTTCTCCAGGCGCCGAAGCCGGTGGAAGATCCGCCGAGCCTCTTGCTTGCCGGCCACTGGCCCAAGGGCTGGCCGGAAACCTATATGCGCAAGCGCTATATGCAGGTCGATCCGACGGTGCGTTATCTCGGCCATGCACAGGCAGGTTTCCGCTGGCGCGACACGCTCGGTGCTTTCCGCCTCAGCCCGCATCGCAAGCGCATGGAGCGCATGATGGTGGATGCGCGCCAGAATGGGCTGGAGGATGGCTACGTCTTCCCCGTTCACGGCCGCCGGGGGCTTCTCGGCAGCCTCAGCCTCGGCGGCAAGCCGATCGATCTGGAGAGCGTGGAGGTCGGGCTGTTTGACAGCATCGCGCGACGGCTCTACTGGAAGCTCATCCATGCCGCCGATCCGGACGCTGCCGCCCGTCTTTCGGCGGTGGTGGATGTGGAATTGACGCGCCGCGAAATGGAGGCGCTCAGCCTGCTTGCCGAAGGCATGACCTCCCACGACATCGGCCGTGTTCTCGGCATATCCAGCCATACGGTGGACTGGTACATGAACGGCATCCAGGAAAAGCTCGGTGCGCGCAACCGGCACCATGCCATCGCCATTGCCTTCCGGCTGGGGCTCGTCTCCTGAGCCTTCGTGGCGAACCGCGCTTTACGAAAACGCCGTATCCCCATTGATCTGCGCAAGAGCCTTGCGCCGGCCTCGGCCTGTCTTTGCAGAAATTGCGCTCTCCGCCGCAAATCTTTCGCCGGATGGCGACTCCAAAATTGAACTTTGAAAATTACCCGCTAATAATTCTCTTCGCGGGTGCAGCATTTCCCGCTTCCAAGTCATTGAGGAGTCCGACTTGCCCATTTCCAAGATCCTTGTCGCCAACCGTTCTGAAATCGCCATTCGCGTGTTCCGCGCGGCCAATGAACTGGGGCTCAAAACGGTCGCGATATGGGCGGAAGAGGACAAACTGGCGCTGCATCGCTTTAAGGCGGACGAAAGCTACCAGATCGGCCGCGGCTCGCATCTTTCGCGGGATCTCGGCCCCATCGAGAGCTACCTGTCGATCAACGAGGTGATCCGCGTCGCCAGGCTTTCCGGTGCTGACGCGATCCATCCCGGCTACGGCCTTCTGTCGGAAAGCCCGGAATTCGTCGATGCGTGCGATGCTGCCGGCATCACCTTCATCGGCCCGCGGCCCGATACGATGCGCCAGCTCGGCAACAAGGTCGCGGCGCGCAATCTCGCCATTTCCGTCGGCGTACCCGTCGTGCCCGCCACCGATCCGCTGCCGGATGACGAGACGGAAATCCACCGTCTGGCCGCCGAAATCGGCTATCCCGTCATGCTCAAGGCCTCCTGGGGCGGCGGCGGACGCGGTATGCGCGCCATCCGCGACCCGAAGGACCTGATCCGCGAGGTGACGGAAGCCAAGCGCGAGGCCAAGGCCGCCTTCGGCAAGGACGAGGTCTATCTTGAAAAGCTCGTCGAGCGCGCCCGTCACGTCGAAAGCCAGATCCTCGGCGACACCCACGGCAATGTCGTGCATCTCTTCGAGCGTGACTGCTCCATCCAGCGCCGTAACCAGAAGGTCGTCGAGCGGGCGCCTGCGCCCTACCTTTCCCAGACGCAGCGCCAGGAACTGGCCGACTATTCGCTGAAGATCGCCCGGGCGACCAACTATGTCGGCGCCGGCACGGTCGAGTACCTGATGGATGTCGATACCGGAAAGTTCTACTTCATCGAGGTGAACCCGCGCATCCAGGTCGAGCACACCGTCACGGAGGTCGTGACTGGCATCGACATCGTCAAGGCGCAGATTCACATCCTCGACGGCGAGGCGATCGGCACGCCGGAATCCGGCGTTCCCAAGCAGGAAGACATCCGCCTCAATGGGCATGCGCTGCAGTGCCGCATCACCACGGAAGACCCGGAACAGAACTTCATTCCCGACTATGGCCGCATCACCGGCTACCGCTCGGCCTCCGGCTTCGGCATCCGTCTGGACGGCGGCACGGCCTATCCGGGCGCGGTCATCACCCGCTTCTACGATCCGCTGCTCGTCAAGGTCACGGCCTGGGCGCCGGGGCCGTTGGAGGCCATCACCCGCATGGACCGCGCGTTGCGCGAGTTCCGTATCCGCGGTGTCGCCACCAATCTCACCTTCCTCGAGGCGATCATCGGCCACGAGAAATTCCGTGACAACAGCTATACGACCCGCTTCATCGACACGACGCCGGAGCTCTTCCAGCAGGTGAAGCGTCAGGACCGCGCGACGAAACTGCTCACCTATCTCGCCGACGTCACCGTCAACGGCCACCCGGAAGCCAAGGGCCGTCCGAAGCCGCCGGCCGATGTCGCCAAGCCCGTCGTGCCCTTCATCGAGGGCGATATCCCTGCCGGCACCAAGCAGAAGCTCGACGAGCTCGGGCCGAAGAAGTTTGCCGAATGGGTGCGCGCGCAGAACCAGGTCTTCCTCACCGATACGACCATGCGCGATGGTCATCAGTCGCTGCTGGCCACCCGCATGCGCACCCACGACATCGCGCGTGTCGCCGGTACCTATGCGCGGGCGTTGCCGCAGCTCTTCTCGCTGGAATGTTGGGGTGGCGCCACTTTCGACGTCTCCATGCGCTTCCTGACGGAAGACCCGTGGGATCGCCTCGCCCGCATCCGCGAGGACGCGCCGAACCTGCTGCTCCAGATGCTGCTGCGCGGAGCGAACGGCGTCGGCTACAAGAACTATCCCGACAATGTCGTCAAATACTTCGTCCGTCAGGCGGCGAAGGGCGGCATCGACGTTTTCCGCGTCTTCGACTGCCTCAACTGGGTCGACAACATGCGTGTGTCGATGGACGCGGTGGCGGAGGAGAGCCGCATCTGCGAGGCGGCGATCTGCTATACCGGCGACCTTCTCAATTCCGCCCGCCCGAAATACGACCTGAAATACTACACGGCCCTTGCGAGTGATCTCGAAAAGGCCGGCGCTCATATGATCGCGGTCAAGGACATGGCCGGTCTCCTGAAGCCGGCGGCCGCGCGCGTGCTCTTCAAGGCGCTGCGCGAGGCAACGGACCTGCCGATCCATTTCCATACCCACGACACGTCGGGTATCGCGGCCGCGACCGTGCTTGCGGCCGTCGAAGCCGGTGCCGACGTGGTGGATGCGGCGATGGACGCACTGTCCGGCAACACGTCCCAGCCTTGCCTCGGCTCGATCGTCGAGGCGTTGAAGGGGTCCGAACGGGATCCGGGCCTTGATCCGGAATGGATCCGTCGCATTTCCTTCTATTGGGAGGCCGTCCGCTTCCAGTACGCTGCCTTTGAAAGCGACCTCAAGGGGCCGGCCTCGGAAGTCTACCTGCACGAGATGCCGGGCGGCCAGTTCACCAATCTCAAGGAACAGGCGCGCTCGCTCGGCCTCGAGACCAAGTGGCACCGTGTCGCCCAGGCCTATGCCGACGCCAACCAGATGTTCGGCGACATCGTCAAGGTGACGCCGTCGTCCAAGGTGGTCGGCGACATGGCGCTGATGATGGTCAGCCAGGATCTCACCGTGGCCGACGTGGAAAACCCGGCAAAAGACATCGCCTTCCCGGATTCCGTCGTCTCCATGCTGAAGGGCGACCTCGGCCAGCCCCCGGGCGGCTGGCCGGCAGGCCTCCAGAAGAAGGCGCTGAAGGGCGAGGCGGCCTATACGGCCGTGCCCGGCTCGCTGCTGCCGGCCGCCGATCTCGATGCCGAGCGCAAGGCCATCGAAGACAAGCTGGAGCGCAAGGTCGACGATTTCGAGTTCGCCTCGTATCTGATGTATCCGAAGGTCTTCACCGACTACGCAACGGCCGCCGACATGTATGGTCCGGTCAGCGTGCTGCCGACGCCGGCCTATTTCTACGGGCTTGCACCGGGTGAGGAGCTCCAGCCGGAAATCGAGAAGGGCAAGTCGCTCGTCATCTTGCACCAGGCGAGGAGCGAGCCGGACGCGCAGGGCATGGTCAAGGTGTTCTTCGAGCTGAACGGCCAGCCGCGCCTCATCAAGGTGCCGGATCGCAACCGCGCCGCCACCTCGGCTGTGCGCCGCAAGGCCGATACCGCCAATGCCGCGCATCTCGGCGCGCCGATGCCCGGCGTCATCTCGACGGTCTCGGTTTCGGCCGGCCAGTCGGTCAAGGCCGGTGACGTGCTGCTCTCCATCGAGGCGATGAAGATGGAAACGGCGCTGCATGCGGAAAAGGACGGCACGATTTCCGAGGTTCTGGTGCGCGCCGGCGACCAGATCGATGCCAAGGACCTGTTGATCGTCTACGGCGCCTGACCGACGGTGTGAGGACGTAAAATCGAGAAAGGATGTGGGATGGGCGCTCCATTCCACATCCTTCTCTTGTTTTCAGGCCGTTTCGGACGCAAAACCGGCGCTCGCTTTTTCTGAAATCGCCTTCGAGACCTTGAGGCTTCCATGAGCTTCGTCATCCGCACCGCCGCCCTCGGCGATATTTCCGCCTTCACCGAAATCTACCGCGAATCCGTGCTGAACGGGGTGGCGAGCTACGAGATCGACCCGCCGTCGCTCGACGAGATGGAAGTTCGATTCAAGGCGATCACCGACAGGGGCTATCCCTACATCGTTGCGGTGGAGCAGACCGGCCTCATCCTCGGTTATGCCTATGCGTCGGCCTTCCGCACGCGGCCGGCCTATCGCTGGCTGGTCGAGGATTCGGTCTATCTGGCGCCGGAAGCACGCGGCAAGGGCGTCGGAAAGGCGCTGCTGGCCGAATTGATCCGCCGCTGCACGGAGCTCGGCTTCCGGCAGATGGTGGCGGTCATCGGTGGGGCGCACCCCGCCTCCATCGCCGTGCACAGCGCGGCGGGTTTCGTGCACAGCGGTCACATGACGGCAACCGGCTTCAAGCACGGGCGCTGGCTCGACACGGTCTTCATGCAGCGCGCGCTCGGCGACGGTGCGCAAACCGAGCCGTCGGCGGCGGTTTTTCCGGGAACGATGGCGTAAGGCTTCACGTCTCGACGAGACGGAGCACCTTGTCGAAGACCTTCAGCACCTGTTTCAGCTCATGGCCGCGCTTCAGGATGGTGCCGTGCGTGTTGATGACGCTGTAGGCACCCTGCTTGGCAGCGAGCTTGGGGTTCTTCTCGATGCGGTAGAGCGGCATTTCGCCGGAACGCTTGAAGACAGAGAACACCGCCCTGTCGCGCAGATGGTCGATGGCATAATCCCGCCACTCTCCCTCGCCGACCATGCGGCCGTAGACCCAGAGGATTGCGTCGAGCTCGCGTCGATGGAAGGTCACCGGCAGCGGATCCCTGCCGTTTCGATAGTCCAGCAGGTCGACCACGACGTTGGAAGCCTGCAAATCCGGCTGGTCGGTCATCGAATCTCCGCGCTTGGTGCATGACGGCTCGATGACAGTGTGCCTGAGCGGTGTCGAAATGCAAGGCGGCTGGTCGATCCGGGCGGTTTCGCAAAAATCCGTCTCGCCGCAATTCAGACAAACAGACGCCCAAATTACAGGAGAGAGTTCGCCGGTCGCAGCTTGTACCGGCCCGCTGCCTTGTGCGGGAAGCCGGCGCGGTACGGGCGGCGTCTGTCGAAGTCGCCCTGTATTCCGTTGCCGGTGACTTCGTCCAGGTCCGGTCCGTCTTTCTTCGAACCCTCAAGCCCCAAGCCCCTCGAAGGAGCCGGACCGGACCTCCCCTGAAACGCTTGCGCGCTCCAGGTTGTTCGTTTTTCCCAAGCTGTTTCCGCAAGGCAGCCCGCAGGCGCTGCGCCCTATGCGGATGTTATCGCGTAGCCTTGTCGCCGGTCAGCACCGTCGCGCCCAGGATGGCGCCGGGCGTATCGGCCGTGCGCATGCGCTGGAGCAGCACGGCGCAGCCGCCGGACTTCTTTTTCTTCTTCAGCATGTCGGCAGGCAGGACCAGGTTGGTCTCCTTGCCCTCCCACATGCCGATCGTCTCCATGTCGGTGACGGCGTGCCAGTAGTTCACGGTCTTGCCGCGGTTCTCGCCCTTGTCGATGTTGATTGTGCGCTCGCGCTCGAAATAGGCGATGACGATGTTGGCCTTGCCTTCGCCGGGGCCGACGCGGATGCGCAGTTCGTCGTTCTTCACCTCGACATCGACAGGCACTTCGAGGCCCTTGCTCTCGCCGGGCATGGCGCTGATCCGCGAGCGGATGCCGGTGATGTCGGCGCCGTTGATGTGCTCGCGGCCGTTCAGCACGGCTTGCGGCGTGTAGACGCCGTTGCGGCCGAACATGCGGGCATAGGCATATTGCCGGTCGGTATTGTCCTCGGAGGCGAGCGTGTCGGCCCAGCCGAGATAGTTCCAGTAGTCGACATGGTAGGAGAGCGCGACCACCTCGCCCTCGCGCGCCAGCGTCTCCAGCGCCTTGTCGGCGGGCGGGCAGGACGAGCACCCCTGGCTGGTGAACAGCTCGACGACACCCTTGGGACGAATGGTCTCCCCGGCATGGGCAGCGTCAATGCCGGCTCCCAGCATCAGCAGGATCGCCAGACAGTGCGATATATGCGGTCTCGGCATGATCATTTCCAGTGGAGCGCCGGCAATGGCCAGCCTTTTGAGCCCGTCATACGCGCTTGCCGCTTCAACAGGAAGTCACGATGGAGTGAGCTTCATAGCTGAGAAAAATGCTCCGGAAAATAGAAATGCCGGGGTTTGCAACCCCGGCATGAGACTGTTGATCAAGTCCGCCCAACCTCCCCTCCGTCATGGTCGGGCTTGACCCGGCCATCCACAGCCGCAGGTGCCGCATGGATCCTCGGGTTAAACCCGAGGATGATGGCGGTGGGTGGGGCACTGAAACCGTTCAAGCTGCGAGGTCTCTCAGGACGGTTTGCAGGATACCTCCGTTGTTCATGTATGTGACCTCGTCGAGGGTATCGA